>NZ_JASCQJ010000034.1:0-39702 GCF_033043255.1 Clostridium lamae
AAAATATATATATGATTACAATTCCTATAACAGAAAATAAAGTAATTTTACTGAAAAAGGCCATAAGTAATGCAATTGATAAAATTATAATAATGATAAAATCTTTTAGTTTCATATAAGCTTCTCCTATAAGAAGTATTTATTAGGTATATTATAACAAAAAATGGTGATATTTACATAAATATTACCATTTTATATTGTTTTTATAATCCTTTTTTATTTCATTTCTTTAATTTTTTTATTGAACTTTTCATAAAGTACTATCATATCTGGTTCAGTAGAATATTTAGAAACCTCATCTATTGGAATCCATTTTACTCCACTATTTTCATCTTTTTTAATAATAAGTTCATCATTTTCATCTGCTTCTAAAAGATAAGCTACTGATAGATGAAGATGTGAAGCTATATTTTTTCCTTTTTTAATATGTGCAGGTACAGGGAGTACATCTAAAGAAAAGATTTTATCATCTAATGCTTTAATATTTTTTACTCCTGTTTCTTCTTTGGCTTCTTTAATTGCTACGTAAAGTAAATCATCATCACCATCAGCATGACCACCAGTCCATGACCAAGAATTATATATATTATGATAAATCATAAGAACTTTAGTCGTATCTTTATTTACTATATATCCTGAACTAGTTATATGAGCTAATGGGTTTTCTCTAGTAAGTAAGTTATCAAAATTACCAATTGCATATAGAATTGCGTCTTTATCAGCTGCTTCTTGATCAGTGTAAGGCTGATATTCTCTTATTTCTTCAATCCAATTCATATTTTTCTCCTTTAAGTTTTAATATTTAATTACTATTATATACTAATTTTTACAAGGTGACTATTAAGAAAAACAAGTCACATATAAAAATACTGTCGAATAATATGTATTAATACTATTTGTATTGACATTATTATATTTAGGATGTAAGAGAGGAAACAATAATGCAAATTGGTATAAGGGCATTAGACGATAACTTAAACTTGCAGAAAAAGAAGCAACCTCTTATACACTGTATTTCTAGTTCGTCTGAAAAATGGAAAGTAGGCATAATAAATTATTATGGAAAGCCTATATTTTCAAGTTCTATAGATGATTATGTAGGACTTACTTCCAAAGCGCATTCTTTATTAATAAGCCTTAATGATTTAAATGAAGATAAAATTGAGGCAATTGAAAAATCAATAAGAGTCGCAAGAAGAAGGGGTATACCTGTAGTCTTAGATATACTAGGAGTAAACAGTTCCTTTCCTATAAAAGAAATGGCCTTGAGATTTATAAATAGATACGATATAAATGTGGTGGCTGGAAAAGTTGAAGAATTTAAGATACTAGTATTTAATGATAAAATTGATAGTAAAGAAAAAAAACTAGATTATAAGTTGTGTGAAGACACAGCATTTAGAGTTAGTTTAAGAAAATTTACAAAGATTCATAGAACTATTATAGTAGTAAAAAGTGATGATTATTATTTAACAGATGGATTTAGTGAATTTTTTATAAAAAGAGAAACTGATTATAAGAATAAAGTTTTAGATATTGAAGATATACTAAGTGGATTAATTTCTGTTGGGGTTGCGTCTGCAAGTAACACTGAAGAAAGATTTATGTGCGTCTTAGTTGCTATTATGACTATGGCAGTAGGTGAAAAAAAAGCTGAACAAAAGAGTTTAATTTATAGTGAAAATATAGATTTAATGGAATACTTAGAAGATGAAATTAAAAATATAAATTCAAATGAATTAAGTAAATTATCAAAGGTAGAATATTTATTTACAAGATAAGTGGAGGGTATAGTATTACAGCGAGTTAGATTTTACAAAGGAGCATGTAATATTATATCAGTCCACTTTTTATATAAAGTAGAAAAAGGAAAACTTTTATCTGTTTTTTGATATTGCATATGAAGTATTAAATTATTGAAGTAACCTTTGAGAAATTTTTACATACTATAAATATGTTTTGGTTTATAGCTCTATATACAGCAAAACAGATTCTTAGAAATGAATTATTGGTTGCAAAAGTTAGGGAGAGTAATTTGAAGGAGCTGCTTCTGCAGATGATAGAATGGCATGAAAAAGCAATAAATGGAGTTAAACATAATTCCTTTACTTACTTTTTTATTTTACCATATATATTGATCCACCAAAATTACATTATTATATTACAACTATTTACTGTAATGAGAGTATATCACTGGCCTACACTTTAATAATATCTATGACTTTGGTATAGCATTTTACGTATAATTCTTTTATACAATTTCTATCCCATAATGTAAGAGATATTTTTCCTAATAAGGGCATTGCCTTTGACGAAAGTGGTGAGTTAAAAATAATCGCCAAATTTCTAAAACCATTTTGGTATTTAATCTTCACATATTCTTCTAATTCTTTAACTGTTAGTTCATCAGTTCTTTGCAATATTACTATAGCATCTTTTTTCCCATTATCAAGATTTTGGATATAATTAACACCTTGAATACTTGTTCTTTGGAATATATCATTTTCTGTTTCGTTGCTTAACATATATATTAATATTTTATGTAGCCTTTCTTCAAAGTAATGATAGCTACATGTATCTAATTCATCAAGTTTTTCATCAATGAATTCTTTTACTGCTTGAGAACTCATATTTTCAATTGAAATTATATTTTTAATTTCAGAAATTAATTCATTTTCTATAGATTTATATGAAAGTATATCGTTATTTTGGAGTAAAACAAATTTAGCAGCATACTCAGCTTCTTCTTTTGTGTAATGGAATATCTCTAATTGAAAAATCATTTTTTCATATGTATAATCTGAATTTTTTAAGAACTTTCTTGCTGATTTAACTGCTTGTACTTTCCAATCAGCTCCACAATTATCTGCACCATAAATAGCTTCATCATGTGTAAATTTTAAGTCACGCTCTAAACAAATGACCATTGATTTATAGGAGTAAGCAAAAGCACTAAGTGTATTTTGAGCTGCCTTTACAGCTTGTTCGTAAAAATTCACCTCGCAATTATCAGCACCATAAATTGCTTGAGTTTTAGAAAAGTTCCTATCCTCAAGATACTCTATTAGTTTAAGTCTAGAATAACTATAGGACTCACAGAAATTTTCAGCTACTTTAATAACTTGAGATTGCCAATCTGATTCTATTGTTTCTACTTTTGGATTAAATATATGAGAAACTTCTTGTATAACATTATTAAGATCATTTTGAATTGAATCTATAGCATTACTAAGACCTAAGGAACCAGATTCTAGTTCTAATAATTTTTGGCATATTCTTGAGGTTTCAAGATAAGTACGTTCTTCTTGAAGATTATTTTTGTATGAAATGTGAAAAGTATATTCAATTCCATCATAAACTGTTTCTGTAACATCTACAGTTTCGTAATGTTGCCAACCATCTAGTTCAGTTAAAAAGTTACTCATTACTATGTCAAATTCTTGTCGTGTTTCTTCATGATATTTTTCAACTGCATTGATAATTGTAATTAAGGAAATATTTTTGAAATCTATACCATCACACATTGGACAGCGAGCATTAAAATTTTTGTTGTAACGATGAAAGCAATAAGGACAACTAACCTTACCAAATAAGGAATCCTTATAGTGGGGGAGAGTATAGTTTTTTGTAAATAAATTAAGATTTAAATTTTGTTTCATATAATAGAGCAATATTTCAGCACAAGCTAGACTATCGCTGCTAGCATTATGGTGATCTAAATTTATATTTAGATAATCACAAATAGTATTAAGTTTTTTGTTTGGAAGATTATTAAATACCTTACGAGCAATCTTATAAGTACAAAGATAGTCCACATTTGGTTTCCAATTTATACAATAGTGTTTTAAGCAATTATAAAGAACAGACATATCAAAAGTAGCATTATGAGCTACTAATATTCCATCATCCATTAAGGGTTTAATAGTAGGCCAAAGTTCTGGAAAGTTTGGCTTATCTTTTACCATATCAGGAGAAATCCCTGTAAGTTTAATATTAAATTTATTAAATGTAGTATCTGGATTAACTAAAGAGTAAAAGGCATCAGTAATACTGCCATTTTCAATTATAGTGATACCTATTGCACTAATTCTATTGTTGTTTCGATTTGGAGTTTCAACATCAAAAACTACATAACGCTCTTGATTATTTTCGAACATTATATCACCACATCTTTCTATTTTTATAATAATTTTTTTATTAGTTTATTAAAAAATTAGTTGAAAAAATCCCAGTAAACCTTGTGGATACTGAGATTTTATTGCAATATTATTTTTGATTACACAATATGGTTGCGGGAGAAGGACTTGAACCTACGACCTTCGGGTTATGAGCCCGACGAGCTACCAACTGCTCCATCCCGCGATATTAAAATATTCTTCTATGATAAATATTATATATCTATTATATATCAAAGTAAAGTAATTAATGATAAATTATTTGAATTTTTAAAATAATAAGAAAAAACGATTTCAAAATTATGGATAATGTGATAAATTATAATTAGAGGATTAAAGTAGGGGGGACATAGATGGACACTATGATATACAGTATAATTTTAGATTACTTAAATAAAAAATTAAGTAGTAATCTTAAGGATGAGTTTATAAATGCATCGGTTCACTTTAATATAAGTAATGAAATGTATAACAAATATTCATCTGTAGAAATTGAATATATGTTAAGTACTATATCTGATAATAATATTATTGATTACGTTGAATTATGTTCTGTTTGTGGATATATATTATATAGATTAATGGAGAGTAATAAGTTAAATAATGAAGATAGAATAGAAGTCCTTCAAATAGTATTAGAAATAAATAATGATATAAGCAATTATTTAAGAGGTTTAATCCAAGAAGAGGAACTGTATAAAAAATTATTACAAGTAACAAAAAAACTTGGGTTAACTAACGAAGAAAGTAAAAAGCTTATAAAGATATTGAATGAATAATATTGTAAATGTTAACTTATAGTATTGTATATATTTAGGCAGTAAATATAAAGAAATATTTACTGCCTTTTGTTATATTCTTTTAAGATATTTAATTCCAGAAATTATAATAAAAAATATTTATTATAATTATATCATTAGTAGTTTAGTATATAAAAAATATGGTAAAATCTTAAGAAGAAAGGAGTGATTAACATTTTAAATAAGGCAATTGAAATATTACAAAAATATTATGGATATAACTCCTTTAAGGAAGGTCAAAGCGAGATTATAAGGAATATTTTAAGAGGATTAGATACCTTTGGCATAATGCCTACAGGAGGTGGAAAATCTTTGTGTTATCAGATTCCTGCTTTAATTTTTAATGGAATAACTTTAGTTATTTCTCCTTTAATATCCTTAATGAAGGATCAAGTAGATTCTATCAATGATATTGGAATAAGTGCTGCCTATATAAATAGTACTCAAAGCTTAGATGAAATTAAAGAGATATTAAATCTTTGTTATGAAGGAAAGATAAAGCTTCTATATATAGCGCCTGAAAGATTAGAAAGTGAATATTTTAATAAAATGCTTAGAAAACTTTGGATAAGTCAAGTAGCTGTAGATGAGGCTCATTGCGTCTCAATGTGGGGACATGATTTTAGAAAAAGTTATAGATATATATTACCCTTTGTAAATAGCTTAAATGTTAGACCAGTTGTTACAGCATTTACAGCAACAGCAACAAAAGAAGTTAGGAAGGATATCCTAGATTTACTTGGGCTAATTAAACCTTATACATACTTAGGAAGTTTTGATAGAGAGAATTTAGCTATTTCTGTTCATAAGGAAGAAGATAAGGCGGAGTTTGTTAAGGATTATATAAGAGATCATGAAGAAGAATGTGGAATAATATATTGTTCTACCAGAAAAGAAGTAGATGCACTATATTATTATTTAAAAGAAAGAGGATTATCTATAGCAAAATATCATGGTGGGCTTAAGGATGATGAAAAAAATTATTATCAAGATGAGTTTTTAAAAGACAATTATAATGTAATGATAGCCACTAATGCCTTTGGAATGGGAATAGATAAATCAAATGTAAGATACATAATACATTTCACTCTTTGTAAAAATCTTGAAAGCTATTATCAAGAAATAGGTAGGGGTGGTAGGGATGGAGAAAAGACAGAATGCCATCTTTTATATAATAGAGAGGATATAAGAACCTTAGAATATTTAATTTATACTACTGCAGGAAGTACAAGAAAAGAAATTGAAATTAAGAAACTGCAAGGAATGATTGACTTTTGTGAATATGATAAGTGTTATAGGAGTTACATATTAGAATACTTTGGCGACATGAATGTGAAAGATTATTGTAATAATTGTAGTAATTGTTTAACTAATGAGGAACTTAGGGATTTTACAACAGAATCTCAAATGATTTTATCCTGTGTTTATAGGTGTAGGGAACGATTTGGGACATCAGTATTAATTGATGTATTAAGAGGATTTACAGGTCCTAAGATTATTCAAAACCACTTAAATGAGCTGACTACTTTTGGAATAATGAAGGACTATAGTAGTAAGTTTATAAGGGACTTAATTAAAACCTTAATAGATTTAGGCTATGTTAGCTTAAAAGAAGGTACATATTCTATGTTAAAGTTAAATTCAAAGTCAATAAAGGTACTAAAATCTCAAGAAAAAGTTATATGTAAACTTAGTGAAGATATGGAAGAAAAGATAATTAATAAAGATTTATTTAATAAGCTAAGGTTATGGAGAAAAGATAAAGCAAATTCCCAAGGTATAAAGCCATATATTATATTTTCAGATTCAACTCTTATGGAACTTGCAAATAAAGTACCGAATACAAAAGAAGAACTTCTTAGCATAAGAGGAATGGGTGAGAAGAAATATGAAAAGTATGGAGAAGAAATACTTAAGCTTATAAATTTAAAGAATTAAAAATCAATGAATATGAGGTGAGAGAAATGGGAGAATTATCTAAAGTTGTGAATATAGGAGAGTTTATTGAAAATCAATTAAATGAAGTGGGTATATCAACATATGAAGAGTTAAAAAGAGTTGGAGCAAAAGAAGCGTGGTTAAGAATAAAATCAATTGATTACTCAGCTTGTATTCATAGATTGTATGCATTAGAAGGAGCTATTAATGGAATTAAAAAAAGTCAGTTATCTGAAGAAATTAAAGTTGAATTAAAAGAGTTTTATAATAATCATAAATAGTTTGAGGGGGAGAAGTAAGAGGAAATAAAAAACCATGTTAAGTGGGAGGTTTTTCGTAAATAGGTGTACTTTTATAGTTAAATATGGTAGAAATAAGGCAAAAGGTAAAATTTGATTAAGAAAGAAGAGGAAGAAAATATGCTAGTAGTGAACTTAGAAGATACAGGGTCATCTGAGATCCTTAGAATTATTTTAAAAAGTCTTATAGTTAAGAAGGAATATAATAAAGCTGAAAATATTCTATTTGAAGAAATAGAAAAAAATAAGTCAGAAGCAAACTATAAAGTTGCAGTTGACTTTTATGAAGAGTTATTAGAAAAAAGTGATGAGGATTTAATAGAAAATAATTTTTCAAAAGAAGAAGTTCTGCAAGGGCTTAAAGACTTAGAGTTAATATTTAAGAAAAATTAATAAGCATATTTGTCTGGGAGTATTAATTGTTGATTAGATATTAGGTGGTGAAAATATGTTTTATGGAATAGAAGAATCAGAAAAATGGTCTAAGATAGATAAGATTAACAAAGGCTGGTCTAATGATATAAAGTATTATATTGAAACAGAAGATAACCAAAAGTTAGTATTGAGGATTTCAAGTATAGATAAATATGAAGAAAAGAAAAAGGAATATGAGGTTATTTGTAAGTATTCAAAATTAGGCTTTGAAATGTCAAAGCCTATTAGTTTTGGAATATGCAATAATGAAAAAAATACATATATTCTTTTATCCTGGGTTGAAGGGGAAGATTTAGAAGTAGCATTGCCTAAACTTGAAGAAATTGAGCAATATAGATTAGGTAAGGAAGCTGGAAGTATTTTGAGAAAAATACATAATATAAAGGTTCCAACTGATAAAATTCCAAGAGGGACTAAGATTCCTAGAAAGAAAGAACAAATTCAAAGATATATTAATTCGAAAGTTAGAATTCCTGAAGATGAGGTGGCACTTGATTTTATAAATAATAATATTAATAAAATTTGGTCAACTGCACCAGTCTATCAACATGGAGATTTTCATCCAGGAAATTTAATACTTACTCCAGATAAAAAAATTGGAGTCATAGATTTTAATCGTTGGGAAATAGGTGATCCATATGAGGAGTTTTATAAGCTGGAGAGCTTCGGGACAGAAGTGAGTATACCTTATTGTATTGGCGAAATTCATGGATATTTTAATGGTGAGGTACCAGACAAGTTTTGGGATATTCTTGCAGTATATGTAGCCCATGCTTCACTTTTTTCAATAAAATGGGCTGAGAAGTTCGGACAGAGTGATGTAGAACATATGATTAAGATATGCAAAAAGTCATTTAAACATTATGATAATTTCAATAGACGAATACCAAGCTGGTATATAGATTATGAGAAAAATAAATAAATAATAGGAGAGAAGGTTTAAGTTTTCTCTCCTATTATTTATTTAAAAATCTATTTCTCATTATTAGAATTTATACATACCTTATTAACTCTTTCTGTCATTACAAGCATAAGTATCATTAATATCAATAAGAAATATGGTAAAATTTCAAAACTAAGAACTTTTGCTATGGCACCAAATAAAGGTGGCATAAAAGTACTTCCAACATAAGCAGTAGCCATTTGTATTCCCATTATTCCTTGAGACAATTCTTTTCCAAATCTATTTGGAGTATCATGGAGCATTGCTGGATAAATAGGTGCACATCCTAGACCTATACATATTAGACCTATTAATTGTATATTACTTGAGTAAGTTATACTTAATAAAATTCCTCCAACAATACATATAACCTGTCCAACTCTTATCATTTGTTTATTATTTAATTTAATAGATATAAATCCAGCTAAGAATCTGCCAACGGTTATACCTAGATAATATAATGATACCCATTTTGCTGCCATTTCTGCAGAAAACCCATTAATTATAACTAAGTAGGAGCTAACCCATAAGCCTGTAGTTAATTCTACTGCACAATAGCAAAAGAAAGAAACAAGAGCAGGCTTAGCTCCAGGTAATTTAATTAAATTAGAGACTTTTACGCTTTCTTTATTGATAATCTTTTCAGAATTATCAGTTTCGAATTTTTTCCACAGTGGTAGTGATAAAAATAGGCATACAACTAGTACAGCTTGAATACTTCCTATAGTAGCATATCCAAGTCTCCAGCCATTTTCTTTGAGTAAGAATATAGACATTATAAAAGGTCCAGTTGTAGCACCTATTCCCCAGAAGCAATGAAGCCAATTCATATGTATAGCTTTATAATGTAATGCAACAAAATTATTCAAAGCAGAATCTACAGATCCAGCTCCTATACCTAGAGGTATTGCAAGCAAACATATCCATATAAAGTTAGGGGAGAGATACACACCAAATAATCCTAAAGCTGTTAAAAGTACACTAAAGGTTGTAACTTTACCTGTTCCAAGTTTTCTTATTAATTTTTCACTAAAGAAACTAGATATAATAGTTCCTCCTGATACAATCATTGTAGCTATTCCTGCGTAAGATACAGGAACGTTTAAGTCTTGATGTATCATTGGCCAACCTGATCCTAGTATTGCATCGGGTAAACCTAAACTAATAAAGGCTATATAAATTATTATTAGTAGTAATGTTAACATTTCTTGTCCTCCTTAATAACTAGAAATAAAGATTTATTTACGAATTAATAAATCTGATGTATTAATTATATTACATTAAATGAGTATATATAAGGTATATTATTAGATTTGAATTACCCTAAATTTCACACTGTAATTATATTCCATATGGGGGGTTATATTTAAAGATATAAAAAATTCTATATATCTAGAACAATTATGTAATGTAGTGAATATACTATAATATATAAATGAGGGGGAATTTTATATGTGTTTTGGATGTAATAACTTTTTTGGATTTAATAACTGCTGCAGACGTAATAGAGGCTGTAGGCGTAGAAGATGCTGTAGACGTAATAGAGGCTGTGGATTTAATAACTGCTGCGGAGGCTTTTTCTTGTAAAAAATAAAAGCAATTATTCATAATTAATAAATTATAATTATAGTCCTGTATTTCTAAAATAAATACAGGACTTTTCGCATTTTTATCATCATTTATCTATAAAATTCAATTTATTATTTTTAATTAAGAAATTGGTGGTGATAATATGTTATTAATTCACATATTAAGAAAAAAATGATAACATTAAAGTGAATATTAATAGTAGTTAGAATAATATTATTTTAGATATAAAGTTGTTGAAGAAAATGTATAACATTTTAAAATGGAAAATAATAAGAGGAGAAGAGGAGAGGTTAAAATGGAGATATGGGATGCGTATTATAAAGATGGTACAAAGGCTAATCATGATTTAATTAGGGGAGAGGCAATTCCAAAAGGATTTTATCATCTTGTTTGTGAAGTTTTAGTTAAGCATGTAGATGGTACTTATTTGCTAATGCAAAGGGACTTTAATAAGGAAACATTTCCTGGGAAATACGAGGCAAGTGCTGGAGGAAGTTCTTTAAAGGGGGAAGCTCCGATACAGTGTGCTATAAGAGAATTAAATGAAGAAACAGGTATCACTGCAACTTCTTTAGATGAGATTTACTATGTAGTGAGTGAAGAAAATGAAAGGATATACCATGGCTATTTATGCGTAGTTGATTGTGATAAAGATTCAATTATTCTCCAAGAAGGAGAAACTATTTCATATAAGTGGATGAAGGAAGAAGATTTTTTGGATTTTGTTAATTCTAATGAATATTCTGGTGGTCATAGGAAGCGATTAAAAGTTTACTTTGATAAGATTAAATAAATATAGTTAGTGATATAAAGAGAATTAACTTTATTAGAAATTCTTTTTGTTGATAATAATATGGAGGAGAATTGTGGGGAAGTTATCTGAAAAGAAAAAAAGAGTACTTTGTTATTTAGGACTCGCTATAACATTTTTGTTAATGGGAAATAGTAATAATGTTCCAGATATATTTGTAGAAAGAATATTTAAACCTATTACAGGTGATAGCTGGAGGATTAGCTATTCTGGATTAATAATTATAATAGGAATATATTACTGCTTAAGACATCTTAATGAAATTAAAGAAAATTCCTTAATAAGGACAACTTTTAGAAGAGTTATTGTAACAATATTATTAATTTATCTTTTTACTTCAGTGTGGACTTATTGTATTAAATTTTATAAAGGATTTTTCAATGATTTAAATTCAATATATATTGATAGAGAAAAAACTTTGGTTAACTTTTACGGAAGCGAGAATGAATTAACCATAGGAGGAGAAATAGAGATAGAAAATTGTAGTGATGACACACGAGAGTTTTATATAAAAATAAAGACACCATATTTAGTTAAGGATGATATAAATAAGGAATATGTTACTTTAGAACATGAATTTAAATTGAATGAAAAAGAAATAAAAACCATAATTGTAAATGAAGAGTTAAAGTTTGATAGAGAACCTAAATATTCAGGATATAGTACAAAAGCCTATGAATATATATTATTCAATGATAAAGATCAAGTGATTTTTCAAGGAACATTTGGAGAGTATCAATCGGATGATTGGATTTCTAAGAAAAACTATAATTAAATAGGAAGCTATAAAGGGAAAATAAAAGATTGATCCATAAATATTGTTTATTATTGAGGGGGAGTAAAAATGGGATTTGAGAATGAAAAGAGAAATAATACTGTAAAATCTACAGTTAAGAAAGGAATTTCTTTTGGAACTTGTTTAGCAATAGTAATTTCTTATACAGCCTGGAATTCTATTCCTTGGGCTATTGTACATGGATTAATGAGTTGGATATATGTATTTTACTATTGGATCAAGTATATATAGATTATAATAATTTTATAAAATTAATTAGCTTATTCAGTAGTTCTATTATTGTCTAATTTGATTTTAGTTGTAAATATTATATATGGCAAAGGGGAGATATTATGGAAAATGGTGAATTAATATTAGAGCTAGAGAATGAATTATTAAAACAAGAGGTAAGAAAATCACCAGAAAAATTAAGAAATCTATTATCAGAGGATTTTATTGAATATTGTAGTACTGGAGAAATTTACAATTATAACATTAATGACACCTTCTACGAGGACAATGTATCTTTTGAATTGATAGATTTTAGCTCAAGAGAATTAGCAGATGACTGTATTTTAGCAACTTATAAGATTATTAAAACTTACCACAGCAATAATATAATAAAAAAGTCAATTAGAAGTTCTATTTGGAAGTTATATGATAATAAATGGAAGATGTTATTTCATCAAGGAACCTTAATTTACTAATTATAAGGGAGAGTTGAAAGTTTATTGGCTTCCTATTTTATAAGAAAATGATTATAACATTATATATTTTGCAGGAGAAGAATATGATAAATATGCAAAACTTAATATAGATCCTAAACCTGATTCAATTTTAAGAGTTATGATGGTTTTTAAACCTTTAGACAAGCCTATCGAAATTAAAGATCAAAAGCTTGAACAATTTAAAAGAGAAGGTTTTACAGTAGTTGAATGGGGAGGAACTAAGATAGATAAATAAAAAGGATGGGAAATTATGAATAATGTCTATTTTGTAAGATGTGCAAAGCCTGATTTTAATATTAAAGATTAATTGTTAAGACATCTTAGTGAAGAAGGAATTAATGATAGTAATAAGGTAACTGAATTTTTAAAAGATAAGAATATAACAAAAATATATTCGAGCCCATATAAAAGATCAATTGATACAATAAATGATTTTGCATCTTCTGTTAATATGGATATTAGTCTAATTGAATATTTTCGAGAGCGAAAGATATCTAACGAATGGATAGAAGATTTTAATGGTTTTGCAAAAATGCAGTGGAATGACTTTAACTATAGGCTTAAAGACGGAGAAAATTTAAAAGCGGTACAAAAATCTAAATAAAGTAGATTATTGCGATAAAATTTTTAGAAAAATAATAAAATTAAAAAAATACTTGCAATTAATATATTGATGTGGTATATTAAGAGGGTAGCAAAAAGCTAACAAAAAAATAGGTTTGATTTGGATAAGTAATTTCTCTAAAATTAGAGATTATTATCAATTTAAAATCTTTAATTTTAGGAGGAATAATTATGTCAGATAAGACAATAGTATGTAAAGATTGCGGAAGTGAATTCGTATTTTCAGTAGGAGAACAAGAATTCTACAAAGAAAAAGGATTCGATAACGAGCCAACAAGATGTATATCTTGTAGAAGAGCTAGAAAAGATCAATCAAGAAGAAGATAGTTTTGTAAGATCAAGAGTTTTAAGTTTATCTTAAAACTCTTTTTTATTCATATAAGGTATATCCAATTCGGAAAGAGGAAAATAAAGTGAATGAAAATATAGAGCTGTCGTAAGTAACGAGAGTTGTAGATGGATTATTATTAATAATAATGCCTTGTGCGACAGCACCAGAAAGGTTCTTAGTAGCATCCTTTAAAAAGCTACTTACCAAAAATAACAAAAAAACAAAGCACCTGAATATTACTTGAATACAGTAATACTCAGGTGCTTTTTTTATTTATTAAAATGAATATTATGTAATGTTACTTGGAGTTTTGACGCAGAACAAGGAATATAATATTTATCTCATTAAAGGATGTATTCTAATTGACAGTCAAAGGGTTCTCTTTCAACATGGCTTGCATTGTATTCTAAAGCTTCAGTGCACCCCATTGCCTTATAAAATTTTTGTGTTTCAACAGAAGAATGTGAAGAAATATATAGTTTTTTTGCACCAGATTCTTTTGCCCACTTAGCAGCCATTTGAAATAAGCTTTTTCCAATACCATGACCTCTCATATCTTCTGATACATGAAGACTAGATAAGTCAAAGGAGATATTGTTTTTATCTATAAAACCATATTCAACTGAAGCAAATCCTTTTAATTTGTCATCAATAAATGCCCCATATACTACCCCTTTAGTTTCTATGGTATTTTTAAGATATTTTATAAGGACTTTATATTCTTCTTCATTCCAGTCATCAATAAAGGGTACATCCTTAATTATCCACTTACCATCTTCTTTTCTCCAGCATTTAGTAACTTCTTGACGGCGTTTAAAATTATTAAAAAGATTTCTATTTATTTCTTCATAGTTTAATTTTCTATATTCCATATAAGTACCTCAATAAAATTATTTTTTATAAATTTATTATATAATATATAAGACTTACATTAAATTATTAATTTCCAATTTTCTTGGCCCCTGGGGCAAAAGTGTATATGATATAATATTAAGTACTTACTGTAAAGGAGGGATAATATGAATTTAAAAAATATGGTTAGCTCATTATTAAAATTAGCATCTACAATTTCTATAAATAGTGGGAAAAGACTATTTAAAGATGGCTTTGTTAGTAAGATTATAAGTAAAAGAATTGATGATACATATCATATTTATGGAAGAGTCTTAGATAATAAAAATGAATATAGTACTCATATAAAATTTAACTTAATTGATGAAGTTAAGGAAGTTAAATGTAGTTGCAGTCAATTTGAAGAAAATAGTAAGGCAATAAGAAATTATACTTGTGGGCATATAATTGCTACTATGTATAAGTTTTACTATGAAGTATCTAATAAAATTAAGAAGGAAGAAGTTAGTAATAATAGCAATATTAATAATGACAATCTAAATAAGTATATAGATAATGAGCATATAAATATTGATATAAAAATAAAACAAGCTAAGGTTAATAATAAAAATGAGTATTATCTTGAATTAAGAGCAGGAAAAGAAAAAACTATTGCAGTAGAAACTTTAGGAAAATTTTTATTTGATTATAACAATAGGTTTAAATATAAGGATTATTTAATTATAGAATTTTTAAAGAAAAAGCTTAAGGAAGATAAAAAAAGAATTGATAATGGAAGAAGCTTTAAGTTAGATGATAATGAGCTTAAGGATATTTTATTGTTGATTGATAGTAAGAAAAATATTACTTTAAATTTTGATTATATGAATTATACCTCTACAATTTACAAGGAAGATATACCATTAATTTTTACTATAAAGAAAAAGGATAAGGCAATAGTTGTAAAGCCTCAAAAGAAAAGTATAATTCCTTTAGACAGTAATAAGGATATATGGATTTATGATAAGAAGATATATTTGCCTTCAGAAAAGCAATTAAAGTATTACAAGGGTATTTATGAAAAATTAAAGGAAAAGGATACTTTAGTTTATAAAAGCACGGAGGAAAATTTAAAAAAGATATTATTTATTTTAGGTGAGATATGTAAAAATATAATTATAGATGAAAGTATTAAGGATGATGTAAATAAAATTAATACACCTAAGTTTTATATAGAAAAAGAAGGTTTTAATATTTTTTGTACTTTTAAAATAGAATATATTAATAGCTTAAATGGAATCAAAGATGAAAGATTAATTGAAAAGCTAGAAATGCTTCTTGAAAGATATAAATTTATAAAAAAGGATGAAAAATTTATATTTATAGGTAATGAAGAGGACAATTATATTTTATTAAAAGAAGGACTAGAATACTTTAATAAAATAGGAAGAGTAATATTATCTAAGGATTTCAAAAATATTAAGTTAATAGACTCTAAGAATATTATTAGCAATTTAAGAGAAGAAAATGAAAGATTTTATTTTAATTATAAAATAGAAGGACTAGAATACGAAGAAATTTCAGACGCTTTAGAAGAACTAAGAAAAGGAAGTCATTTTTATAAAACTAAGAGAAATAGTTTCTTAGATTTAAAGGATGAGAAAGTAACTGGATTTTTTAGAACAATAGAAGAGTTAAACTTATTTAATGCTGCCTATAAAGAAGAGATAGAGGTAAATAAATTTGATTTACTTCATTTAGAAAATAAAATAAACAATAATAAGATTCCATTTATAACTGGAGAAGAAAAAATAAATATTTTATTAGAAAAGTTAAAAAATAAACATAAGGAATATAGTACTCCGGAAAGTTTAAATGCTAGCCTTAGAGAATATCAAAAGATAGGTTATAACTGGTTAAGATCTATTGAGTCTCTAGGATTTGGAGGAATACTTGCAGATGATATGGGGCTTGGTAAGACTATTCAAACCGTAACTTTATTATTGTCTCAAGAAGGGAAAAGAAGCTTAATTATTACACCTACTTCAGTTTTATATAATTGGAAAAATGAGTTTGAAAAGTTTGCACCTAGTTTAAAAGTTGGAATTATCCATGGAAGTTTAAAGGAAAGAATCAGTACTATAGATAGTTATAAGGACTATGATGTTTTATTAACTACTTATGGAACTTTAAGAAGAGATTTGAATTCATATGAGGATAAGAATTTTGATTTTTGTATAATTGATGAAGGACAAAATATTAAGAATAAAGACTCAAAAATATCAGAATCTGTTAAAACTATAAATGCTAATTGTAAGATAGCTTTAACAGGAACTCCTATCGAAAATAATCTATTAGAACTTTGGTCAATATTTGATTTTATAATGCCAATGTATTTATTTTCTGCAGAAAAGTTTAAAGAAAAATTTGTTAATGGTAGTGATGAAGAATTAAGAGAATTAAAGGAGCTAATTTCCCCATTTATTTTAAGAAGATTAAAAGAAGATGTATTAGATGAATTGCCAGAAAAAATAGAAAAGGAATATATTATTCCAATGGCTACTAAGCAAAAACAAATATACAATTCAGCTATGAAGGAAATTAAAGTTAAGCTTAAGGAAAATAAAGATAATAAGATATTAATACTATCTTACCTTACAAGGTTACGACAATTATGTCTAGATCCATCACTTTTAATTGAAGAATATAAAGAAGAAAGTTCTAAAATAAAGGCTATAGAAGAAATAGTTAATGAGGGATTAGAAGCTAATAAAAAGATAATTATATTTTCACAATTTACTTCAGCTTTAAATAAAATAGGAAATAAGTTAAAGAATAATAATATTGATTATTTATATTTAGATGGAAGTATAAAAGCTAAGGAAAGATTAAGACTAGCAACTGAGTTTAATGAAGGAAGCGTAGATATATTCCTTATTTCTTTAAAGGCAGGAGGAGTAGGGCTAAACTTAACATCTGCTAATATAGTTGTACATTTTGATCCATGGTGGAATCCAGCGGTGGAAAACCAAGCTACAGATAGAGCTTATAGAATAGGTCAAAAAAATGTAGTAGAAGTTATAAAACTAATTTCTAAAGATACGATAGAAGAAAAAATAATTAAGCTACAAGAAGAAAAGAAGGAGTTAATAAGTAAAATTATTGATGGAAATATGTTAAATGGGGATAAATTAAATACAATAACAGAGGAGGAATTACTAAATCTTTTTAGTTAGTAAATTAATATGGATATATATACAATAGGTCATTCAAATTATACAATGGAAAAATTAATTCAAATGTTAAGATATTATAATATTAATACTGTTGTAGATATTAGAGGAACTCCTTATTCAAAATATAATGTTCAATTTGATAAGGAAAGAATAAAATATACATTAAATAAGGCAGGTTTTATATATATTTATATGGCTAAGGAGTTTGCAGCTAATAGAGAAAATAAGATATCTTATAATAAAGAAGGATATTCTGACTTTGAAAAAGTAGTACAAGAAGAAGATTTTCTTAATGGAATAGAAAGGCTTAAAAATGGTTGCAATAAAGGATATAAAATTGCATTGCTTGGAGCTATGCAAGACCCTATAAGATGCCATAGAAGTATTTTAGTTGGTAGAGCCTTAAATAAAGCAGGCTTTAATGTTATGCATATATTAGATGATTTAAGTATTAAAGATCAAGATTATATTGATGAAAGAATATTAGATAAGTACTTTCCAGATAGATCTCAATTAACTATTGATGCTTTATTAGGTAATGAAAAAACCACAGAAGAAATGATAAATGAAGGCTATAGAATGGCAAATAAAGAAATTGGTTATAGAGTAGAAAATTTATCTATTAAATAAAAGTAGCAGAAAAAGGAGGATTAATATTTGAGATATGTAATAGTCTGCGTAATAAAAGGAGAAGCAGGAAGGTTTAATAATGAAATGAGAAGAGATATTTTTAAGAAGTTTAATGCAAAATCATCTAAGCTTCCAGCTCATTTTACTATTAAAGCGCCATTTGAATATGAAGGAAGTATAAAGGATTTAGAAGAAGAAGTATATAAATTCTGCAACAATGAAGAAAAATCCCCTTTTGTTATGGATAGATATAATCATTTTGATGATAGGGTTATATTTATGGATGTTAATATGTCTAAAGAAGGAAAAGAGGTTCATGATAGGCTAATAGATTTATTAGATAGTTTTGAATATATTAAATTCAATAAAAAAGATGGTAAGAATAAAAAATTTCATGTTACATTAACATCTAAAAAAGTTCCACCAATGTTTGATAAGTTATGGAATTATGTTAATCAATATACATTTAATTTTAATTGTTATTTTGATAATGTAAGTATTTTTAAATGGGAAGATAAAACATGGAAACTCCATAGAGAATTTAAAATAGGAAACAAAAATTAATATATTAAAAATAAGCATCTAAAGTTGATAGATGCTTATTTTTATATATGTATTATAGTGGTTGTTTAATAAAGTATTAAAAATAAACTCAATGTTATAATAAATAATCAAATGGAAAAGCATTATAATATTACTATAATAAAATTATGTTGAATTTATTAATATTTTAGTATATTATATAAATAATTTGAATAATCTATTAATTTTATTAGGGGGAAATATAATGGAAGAAAAAAGAGAGCAATGGGGCTCTAAAATAGGTTTTATATTAGCTGCGATTGGATCAGCAGTAGGATTGGGAAATATATGGAGATTTCCTTACATAGCATACTCTAATGGTGGAGGTGCATTCTTAATACCATATTTCTTTGCTATTTTTACAGCTGGAATTCCGTTACTTATATTAGAATATGGTCTTGGACATAAATATAAAGGATCAACACCACTAGCTATTGCAAAATTAAAAAAGAAGTGGGAATGGCTTGGATGGTGGCCAACGATAAATGCTTTTATAATATTAACTTATTATTCAATGATTTTAAGTTGGACAGTAAGTTATTTAGGATTTAGTTTCAATAAGTCATGGGGAACTGATAGTAATACATTTTTCCATACTGACTTTTTAAAGCTTACATCATCACCTTTTGAATTAGGTGGACTTATTTTACCGATACTTATTGGAATCATAGTAGTTTGGTTTATTAATTGGATAATATGCTATAAAGGAATTAAAGGCGGAATTGAAAAAGCAAACAAAGTACTTTTACCAGCACTTATAGTAATAATGATAATAATTGCAATTAGAGCAATAAATTTAGAAGGAGCATCAATAGGATTAAATACACTATTCACACCAGATTGGGCAAGCGTAATGAATCCTAAGGTTTGGATTGCAGCTTACGGGCAAGTTTTCTTCTCACTAAGCTTAGCAATGGGAATTATGATGACATATTCAAGCTATTTACCTGAGAAAACTGATATTAATAATAGTGCATTTATGACGGCTTTCGCAAATTGTGGATTTGAGTTTTTAGCAGCAATTGCTGTATTTTCTATATTAGGTTTTATGGCAAATGTTCAAGGAGTTCCAACAAGTGAAGTAGTTTCAAGTGGAGTTGGGCTTGCCTTTGTAGCCTTCCCTGCCGTATTTACTGAGATGGGAACTTTAGGAACTATATTAGGAGCTTTATTCTTTATTTGTTTATTATTCGCTGGAGTAACTTCTTCAATTTCTTTAATAGAAGCAGTTGCAGCACCATTTATAGATAAGTTTGGATGGGCAAGAAATAAAGTAGTAACAATTATATGTATAATTGGAGTATCAATAGGAGTAATTTACTCATCAGGGGCAGGATTATACATATTAGATATAGTTGATAACTTTATAAATAACTACGGAATAGTAGTAGTTGGATTATTAGAAGTATTATTAATTGGTTGGATAGCTAGTCCTGATATTGTTAGAGAACATACTAATGAAATTTCTTATTTTAGAGTTGGCAAGTGGTGGAATATTTGTATTAAGTTTGTAACACCAGTTATATTAATATTTATGTTAGTTCAAAGTTTAATAACAGAAGTTAAATCACCTTATGGTGGATATGAACTTTCAGAATTATTTGCATATGGATGGAGCATAATAGGCTTTGGAATAGTTTTAGCTTTAATAATTAGTAAGAAGAAATGGAAAAATAATATATTAGATTAAGATAGGAAAAGTAAGGGGGAATTTGTAATGACAGGAGTTGCATTTGGATTTTTTCTATTAGGTGCAATTGTATTATGGGGTGGATTAATATTAACCCTTGGAATAACAATGTATAATGAGAAAAAAATAAAGCAATATAATAAGTAATATAAAAAAGACCATCTATAGATATGTTATTTTTAGGATAACTATCTATAGGTGGTCTTTTTAATAATACAGTTAATTTAATGTATAATGCATTACGCATTATGCATTATACATTCATTTAAACAATTCTCCAAGGCTCTCTTATTTCTTCTTGAGTTATAGAAAATTCTATTTGTTTAGTAGTATCTCTAGGTAGTTTTAGCTTCTTTAGCTTAGCATAAAACTCTTCAGAAAAGACTTTTACAGTTTTACCTATATTTTTAGTAGAATTATTAAAGATTTCAAAAGGTGTTAAGAACTTTTTACTATCTCTAAACTCATCCAAATATTTAATTGCGTCATTTGAAACTTCAATTGCTATATCGTTAATTTCTTCTATTGAACTTTTATTAAAACTTTCGGGATATTTAATTTCTAAAACTATTCTATAACTTATAATTCTTCTTTGCTTACAAGGCATTCTAACAGTTAAATCATTTTCTTCTACTTCTCCTAAGTGACTAATTATAAAATCATCTTTTTCTTCAGGAACTTCAAGTGAAGTTAGTACTTTAGTATATATATCTTTAACTTCATCAGTTCTATACTCTTTTTTATTTTGAATCAGTGATTCTTTCCTAGTATTTTGTATTTCATTATAATCACTTCTATAGCATACAAAAGAATCTATTCTGTTTAAATCTACTCCAAAATAAACCCAGGTGCCTCTAAACCAACGCAATCCAGATACACTTTTTTTATCAACATTTAGTAAGAAGGCCCAATAATTTCTTCCACCTCTCTCCCAAATGTAAGTAAATTTAAATAAGCAAAAACTAATTGAACCTGGACTTACGGCTTTTGTTTGAGGTCCTTTCTCTTTACCTCCATTACTTAAGCTTTTAACGCCTGGACTATTCTTAGGAGGGGTGAAGTCTGGAGGAGGGCCGACATTTAAGTTACTTCCTTGATTTGGACCACCAGGAAATCCAGGGATTGGGTTAGGGAAAAATGGTTGAAAATTTGAAAATCGTGAAGGTTCTAAACTAGAGTCATCTAGATAAAGAACCGAATCATCATCATTAAAATTCATACATAAACTCCTAATGTATTATTTCATAATTTATTATAGTAGAAACATTCAAGATTGTTACATATATTAATTGTTAAAGAATCATTTATATCCTGACTGGGGGAATTTATGGGGGTAAATATTAGATTAGCAAAATTAAGTGATTATAGGAAGATAAGTGTCATTTCAAAGGAGTTGCATCTATATCATCTAGAGAATAGACCTGATATATATAAGGAAGTTAGAAAAACAATTTATAGAGCTTACTTTAATGAATTATTAAAAGATAGAGATGTAGAAGTATTTGTGATTACCTTAGATGAGAATATAGTTGGATACTCAATAATAAGATATATTAATTTAAAAGATATTGATTTATTAAATGATAAGTATTTTGCTTATATAGATGAAATATGTATAAAAAAAGCTTTTAGAAGACAAGGATTAGGTAGAATTTTTTTTGAGTACATTTATACTTCAGCAAAAAATAAAGGGGTAGATACATTAGAATTGGGTGTATGGAGCTTTAATAAATCAGCTATAGATTTTTATCGAGCTATGGGGATGGTAGAGAAAAATATAAGAATGGAGAAGAAATGAGTTTAGTGAATAAGTAAGAAGTAATAGTGAATAGTTGAAGTTGGAGATAGGATGAAGGAATGCCTTAAAATGTTGGATAAATAATATAACGTTCTGAGTTGTTATTTTAACGAATAGGAAAGCATAAAAAAATTACTATATGAATAACTCTCATAATTCCGAACAAAGTGAGGAATTATTTCCTTTAGATATGAAAGAAAAAAATATGATGCTAGTGTGACTTGGAGCTTGCGACGGAACAGCTAGCATTATATTTTTTTCTCTATTTTTTTGTCGAATTATTTGTTTAGGAATATATTTACATTTGTGTTTGATGTGTATATAGTATACATATACAGTAATAACGGAAATCACAGATTTAATGTGAGGTGAGAGAGTGAAAATATTAATTAGTAATTCCTCTAAGTTGCCTATTTATGAGCAAATAGTAAATTCAATTAAGGATGCTATTATAAGTGGGGATTTACCACCTAATGAAAAATTACCATCTATAAGATCATTAGCAAAGGATTTAAATATTAGTGTAATAACAACTAAAAGAGCTTATGAAGAATTAGAAAATCAAGGTTTTATAGAAACAGTAGGAGGCAAGGGGTGCTATGTTTCTTTCTTTAATAAGGAATTAGTATATGAGGAAAAATTAAAGGAAATAGAAGAGAAGCTAGAAGAGGTTTTAGGTATAGCCAGGTCTATAAAAGTAAAGAAAAGTGATATTAAAAGTATGATAGATTTGCTTTATGAAGGAGATTAATATGGTTAAGGTAGAGAATTTAAGTAAAAAAAGAGGGGACTTTAAACTTGATGGTATATCCTTCGAATTAAAAGAAGGATATATTATGGGATTAGTTGGGCCAAATGGTTCAGGGAAAACTACATTAATTAAACTTATTTTAGGACTATTAAGACCTGATGAAGGAGAAATCAAAATTTTTGATAAAAGTATTTCTGAAGATGAGGTTTACGTTAAAGATAATATTGGTTTTGTATTTGATAATTTTAATTTTTATCAACATCTAAATATCAGAGATTATAAAAAAATATTAAAAAATTCTTATTCAAGGTTTGATGATAAATTATTTGATTCTTATATTGAAAGCTTTGGGATAAGAAATAAAAGTTATATTGGAAATTTATCTAAAGGAGAATCTATTAAAGTAATGCTAGCAGGAGCATTATCACATCATGCTAAGCTCATAGTTTTAGATGAACCTACAGCAGGACTAGATCCATTAGTTAGAAAAGATATATTAAAGCTATTACAGGAAGTAATTGAAGATGGAAGCAAAAGTGTTATTATATCAACTCACATAACTTCAGATTTAGATGGAATAGCAGATTATATTACATTTATAAATAAAGGGAAATTAATCTTTAGCAAAGATATGGAATGGATAAGAGAGCGGTTTAGATTATTTAGAGGATCAAAAGAAGAGTTAGTAAATAGTAATTTAAATTTTATATCTATAAAGAAAAATAAGTATTTTGAAGAAGGCTTATTTGTAAATAATAAGTATTTAGTTAATGAAAATATAAGTGCTCCAACCTTAGAAGATATAATGTATCACTATATAAAGGGGGAGAGGTAATGCTTCAATTAATAAAAAAAGATTTATTAGTAGCACTTAAGATAAAATCAATAAAAAATGCTGCATTTATATTTGCAATTGTATTAATTTTATTACAAGGAATCATATATCCACTACAAGTCATTCTACCTATAATGATTACTTATATAATAGTTATGAATAGCTTTTATTATGATAATTTAAATAATAGTGAAAGTTATATATTAAGTATGCCAAATAAAAGAGAAGATGTAGTTTATTCAAAATATATTTTAGTAGTATTAGTCTTAGTTTTATCAAACATTTTAATGTATATATTATTTGGAAATAATATATTTTTCACTTCTAGGTTAATGGTATTACAAGATACTGTTGCAAGCTTTTATACTGTTCTAATTAGCTTTGCTATAATTATTCCTTTAACTTTTAAGCTTGGATATAAGGTCACAAGAATATTTTCACCTATAATTACTATTGTACTATCTTATAACTTTATATTTAAATATCATTATCTGATTCCAGGTAATAGCTTAACTGATAGCTTTTTCATGAATACATCTTATGAAATTGGTGTGCTTTTAGCAAAATACTTTAATTATGTTACTCATGATTATGGAAGTAGAGCAATAAGCATATATAACATACTTTCATATATAATAATAGGTTTAATATTTATAATATCAATGTTTATAGCTTTAAAAGCCTATAAAAATAAGGATATAGTTTAGGAGGGGTAGGGATGAATAAAAAATTTATTAAAGTAAGTCTAGGAATTCTTATATTTTTATCTATTTCTCTCTTAAGCTTTACATTAATATTTGATAAGAAAAAGGCAGATTATCAAGGATATATTGATGTTCCAAAGGTTAGTATAAGTTATTCAGGCTTTGAGGAAGAAGAGGATAAATATAAAATTAAAGTAAGTATAAAAAATAATAGTGAGTATTATGGGAGTATAAGAGATATAAAGTTGAAGTTTCAAACTAATAGTAATTATGAAAGCTATACTAATTCAGGACCTATATTTGGTAGTTATGACTTAAAGGAAAGAGAATACTTTGAAAATTATAAAGAAGGAGAAAGAGAAAATTATAGCACTTTTTTTGATCCAATGGAGAGAAGGGATTATATATTTGAAATTCCTAAAGGTTTAAGCTTTGATAAAAAAGTTTTTGATACTAATAGAATGAAGATATCCTATAATATAGAATATTTTAAGCGTAGGATCAAGAACGGTGTAGCTGGTAGGATTAATATGCAGGGGTCTGAAGAAATTATAGATAATTCAGTAGATCCATATGTAATAGAATGAAATAAGAAAGTAGAGGCACTAACCTCTACTTTCTTATTTCATTCTATTAACATTTATATACTTTTTAATAATTATTTATTACTTTATTTTTTATTCTCATTATCGTAAATATTTTCGTATGCAGTTTGCTCTGCATTCATGTTTTTTACGATTTCCTCTGATTTTTCTCTTCTACATTTCTTACTTAGTGCGCATGCAATTCCGTCCATATTTAACACCCCTTTTATATGTTTTTTATTTAATATTAGTATACTACATTATAATCGATTAATCAATAATTGTTATTAAATATTAATAATTATTTATTTATCAATATTGTTAATTAATAAATTATCAATGTAAATGTTTTTATACATATATTAAATACTATAAATTATTATCTCAATAATTTGTGAAAATATTCATCTATAAGTAAGTTTTTAATTATTTACATACAGATTTTTTATTTTAAAGATATTATAAATATAAAAAGCTTTTGTAAATTTATTCCTTTAGTTTTAAATGTGATATATAACGTCATGATGACTTGAAGTAAAGCGACGGAATAAACAATCTTATATATCACACTTTTAATGGAGGTTGCATACTTATAAAAATTAAAAGCAAATATTTATGAATTAAATATTTGTCATATATAGATAAGGATAATGAATATATTTTATAAAAAGGAGGGGAGTCATTTTGAATTTCAAGGAATTTATAAAAAGTGATAGAGAAAGCAAAAATAAGGAAAATTTTGAAGGAACATTTCTAGATTATTTAGAGATAGTTAAAAATAACCCAGATATAGCTAAGCTTTCACATAGAAGAATCTATGACATGATAGTTAGTAAGGGAGTCGAAGTACTAAAAGGTGAAGAAAACCCTAAGGTCAAGAAGATATATGGCAATGATTCTATAAGAAAATATGGATTCTTTAAGGATGATTTCTTTGGTATTGATAAGGTAATTATGAAGTTAGTGAATTATTTCCATTCAGCTTCTATGAATGGTGAAGAAGCTAGGCAAGTATTATATTTAGTTGGACCAGTTGGTGCAGGTAAATCTTCTTTAGTTGAATCTTTAAAGAAAGCTTTAGTAGAATGTGATCCTATTTATTCACTAAAAGGATGTCCAATGCATGAAGAACCTCTACATTTAATACCAACTCATTTAAGACCAGAATTTGAAAAATTATTAGGAACTAAAATAGAAGGTGACTTATGTCCAGCTTGTAGATATAAATTATTAAATGATTATGATGGAGAATATGAAAATTTCCCAGTTGAGAAAAAGGAATTTTCTATTAGATCAAGAAAGGGAATTGGAGTTGTTCCACCTGTAGACCCAAATAATCAAGATACTTCTATTTTAACAGGATCTATAGATATTTCTAAAATGGATATCTATCCAGAGGATGACCCTAGAATTTTTTCATTGAATGGCGCATTTAATGTTGGTAATAGAGGTTTAGTTGAATTTATAGAAGTATTTAAGAACGATGTTGAATATCTTCATACTATAATTACTGCAACTCAAGAAAAATCTATTCCATCACCAGGTAAGGGATCTATGATTTATTTTGATGGTGTTATAATTGCTCATTCAAATGAGGCAGAGTGGAACAAATTTAAATCAGATCACACTAACGAAGCTATATTAGATAGAATTGTAAAAATTGAAGTCCCATATTGTTTAGAGCTTGATGAAGAAGTTAGGATTTATAAAAAGATAATTAAGAAGAGTAACTTTAATGCTCATATTGCTCCTCATACTATTGAAATAGCAGCTATGTTTGCAATACTTTCAAGGTTATCACCTTCAGCAAAAGTTGATCCTATTATTAAGCTTAAAATATACAACGGTGAAGAAATAGTAGAAAAGGGTGGAACAAAGAGAATAGATATTAGTGAGCTAAGAGAAGAGGCAGGTCCTTATGAAGGCATGAAGGGAATTAGCACAAGGTTTATCATAAAAGCAATAGATAATGCACTATCAAGTTCTGAGCATAATTGCATTAATCCATTAAGCATAATGGAGAGTATAGTAAAATCAGTTAAGGAAATGGATATTGCTATTGAAGATAAGAAAAAGTATTTAGGATTTATCCAAGATACAATAAGAAAAGAATATAACAAGATTTTAGAGAAGGAAATTACTAAGGCCTTTATTCATTCTTTTAGAGAACAAGCAGAAAGCCTTTTTGATAATTATATAGATAATGCAGAAGCATTTGTTAATAAGAGCAAGATAAAAGACACATCTACTGGGGAAGAATTGAATCCAGATGAAGAATTTATGAGAAGTATAGAAGAACAAATAGGAGTTTCAGAAAATTCTAGCAAGGGTTTTAGAGCAGATGTAACTTCCTATATGTTCTATTTAGTTAGAAATGGTAGCAAAATAGATTATTCTTCTTATGAACCTTTAAAAGAAGCAATAGAAAAGAAGCTTATGGCATCTGTTAAAGATCTATCTAGAATAATAACTAAGTCTAGAGTTAGGGATTCAGAACAAGCTGAAAAATATCATTCTATGGTTGAGGAAATGCAAAATAATGGATATTGTTTACATTGCTGTGATGTAATACTTAAATATGCAGCAAACAACTTATGGAAGGATTGATACAATGGCAATCTTTAGAGACAATAGCGATAATCCATTAGAGCATGATAGGTCTATAGAAGATAGAAGAAGGCATAGGCAATTAGTAGAAAAGTCTATAAAAGAGAATTTAGGAGATATTCTTTCAGAGGAAAGTATAGTTGGTGAAAGTAAAAATAAAAAATTTAAGATTCCTATTAGAGGAATAAAGGAATATCAATTTGTATTTGGTAAAAATAATAAAGGTGTTGCAACTGGCACTGGTGGAGAAAAACGAGGAGATAAGATTGGGGAGGGTGGCAAAAATACTGGTAACGCTGGAAAGAGTGGAGCAGGTAATTCTCCTGGAGAAGATGTATATGAAACTGAAATAACTTTAGAAGAGCTTATGGATTATATTGTTGAAGATTTAGAGCTCCCTAATTTAGATAAGAAAAAATATTCAGAGATAATTACTGAAAGTGCTGGAAGAAGGCGTGGATATCAAAGATATGGAATTAATCCAAGATTAGCTAAAAAGAAAACAGTTGCTGCAAAGATTTCAAGAAAGCAGGGAAAAAAGAGAGCTTTAATTGAAGCAGGCTTGAACAATAAAATAACAAGGTTCCCTTTTAAGGAGGAGGATCTTAGATATTATAAGGTTAAGAAAAAACCTAAGAAAGAAAGTAATGCTGTAATGATATTTATAATGGATGTTTCAGGATCTATGGATAGTAGTAAAAAATATATGGCAAGATCATTATTTTTTGTTTTATCTAGATTCATAAAAAGAAAATATAACAATATAGCTTTTGAGTTTGTATCTCATACAACAGTGGCAAAGGTAGTAAATGAATTTGAGTTTTTCCATAAGGCAGAGTCTGGTGGAACATATATATCTAGTGGAATTAATACAGCCTTAAACTTGATTAAAGAAAAGTATCCACCAGAAATGTGGAATATATATCCTGTTTATGCTAGTGACGGGGATAACTGGAGTGAAGATAATGAGAGAGCTATGAAATCTGTTAGGGAATTATGTGAAGTAAGTAATATGTTTGGTTATGCGGAATTATTACCTTCTACTTATTCAACTACTATGTATTATAGATTCAATAAGGAGATATCATGCAAAAACTTTGTTTCAGTAATAGTTAAGGAGAAAAAAGATTTGTGGGAAGCTTTAAAGATAATGTTATCTAAAGAGCTAAAGGAGGAGTAAAGATGGAATACACTGTTAGGACTTTAGAAGAATGGAATGAGATAATTGAAAGTAAAGCAAAGGAATTTGGTCTTGATTTTTACCCACAGGAATTTGAGATAATAGGATTTAATGAAATGTTAGGATATGAGGCATATTTAGGTATGCCTTCTAAATATCCACATTGGAGTTACGGTAAAGCATATGATAAAAATAAGACTCTTTATTCATTAAATATGACTGGGTTACCATACGAAATGGTAATAAACTCAGATCCATGTCTAGCCTATTTGATGAAGGAAAACACATTGTTATTACAAATATTAACTATGGCTCATGTATATGGGCATAATGATTTTTTTGCTAATAATAGATTGTTTGTAGATGGGACTAAAGCTAAAAATGTTTTAGAAATGTTCAAGATAGATGCTGAGATGATTAGAGGATATATAAACAATCCTAATATTGGGTATGAAAAGGTTGAAAAAATATTAGATGCTGCACATGCGATACGATATCAAATACCTAGGACAGTTGGAATTAAGGAATTATCTGACGAGGAACTAAGAGATAGTATTGTTTCTGATTATCATGCAAAGAAGGTGAATAAAGGCATATTAGATATAGATGAAGAAATACCTTTTCCTGATATTTCTAAGATACCTTTAGAACCTTGTGATGATTTATTAGGTTTTATTATAAAATATAGTTCTTTAGAAGAATGGGGAAAAAATATATTAAGAATAGTTAAGCGAGAGACTCAGTATTTTATACCGCAAATTGAAACTAAAATAATGAATGAAGGTTGGGCAAGCTTTTGGCATTACAATATATTAAAAGCATTAGAATTAGATGAAGGACTTCACTTTGAATTTTTAAAAAGACATAATGATGTAGTTGCACCTATTTTAGGGGGATTAAATCCTTATTATATAGGATTTAAAGTCTTTCAAGATATAGAAAAGAAGTATGGCAGAGAAAAGGTGTTTGAAGTTAGGAAAAATGAGAGAGATAGTTCATTCCTTAGAAGGTATTTAACTAGAGAACTATGTGAGGAACTTAATTTATTCCAATATGCTAAAAAAAGTTTTGATTATGTAATTAAAGAAGTTCCAGATGAGGAGGGATGGAGAGAAATTAGAAATTATATGGCAGATACTTGTGGCGTTGCATCAATTCCATATATAAGAGTTACAAACTTAAATAAAAGAGATTTAAGCTTAACTTTAGATCATTATTTTGATGGAAGAGAGCTAGAAATAAATTATGCTAAGGAAACATTAAAATATGTGCAAGATTTATGGGGGCATAAAGTTATATTACAAACTAAGAATAAAGATAATAAATCTATAGAAATAATCTGTAATGAAGATAGGAATATATATATTAATTAAGGTTTCTTTTAGTTCACAATTAAATAAATTCAAGCATAATCTATAGAGATATATAATTTTACAGGAGAATATTATGGATTTTAAAGGAAGTAAAACTGAACAAAATCTTTATAGAACCTTTGCTCAAGAATCACGGGCTAGAACGAAATACAATCTATATGCTGAAAAGGCGAGAATTGACGGATACCAATGGGTAGCGGAGGTTTTTGATGAAACTGCACATAATGAATTAGCACATGCAAGAGAAATATTATCGTCATTTTTATATTTAATAGGATGCACAAAAAATAATTTGTTAGATGGTGTTCTATCAGAAACAGAAGAGGCTGCTAATATATATAAAAAATATGAGGAAGAGGCTAGAACAGAGGGATTTAATGATATAGCAGACTTCTATAAAGAATTAATAATAGCTGAATCAGCTCATGGAAATAGATTTAAAGAACTTTATGACATGATTGAAAATGGTACTATGTTTAGGGGACCAGAAAATTCTTTATGGATATGTATGAATTGTGGTTATATCAGTGAAGGACCAGAGCCACCAATTATTTGTCCTTTATGTAAGTATCCAAGAGCATATTATAAACCTTATAATAATCTTACAATGTCTTAAGGAGGTGGCCTATGTTTATTTCAATACCAAAAGATTTTTTTGTTCCAGTATTATTTAATGATGAATTTAGATATAACAGTGAAAGTAATGCTATGGAATATGACACTGGACATAATAACGCTAAAGCAAATATTAATAGGCAAAAGCTTCAGGACATAGAATATGCTAGAGAGGAAACAGGTTTTACTGAAGAATCACTGGAGAATTTAATTAATATAGATGATGAAAAAATACAAGAACAAATTTTAAATTATTCAAAAAGCTTTTTGAAACTTATAGAAGAGCTTAAAAATGCTAATTGTTTAGATAGTAATACTGTTGATGTCAATAAATTAATCAATAATTATGCCAAAGGTTTAAGAGATCTTTATTATGAATACAAGAATTTAATAATTGAAGTTAGACTGCCTATTTCTCAATCTGATGAAGAAGGTATTATAGATGAGTTTATAGGAAGGCTAGAAGATATGTATAATAAAAATCTAGAAGAACTTAACTGTAAAAATTTAAATTATGATGTAATAGAGGGCACTATGGATCAATTATTTGATGATGCAAGGGATATCCTTAGGGAAGAAATAAGTAATATAAATTGTGAACTTGTAAATAGAAAAAGTACTTGTAAAAGCGCAGAAGAGATTCAAAGTTCTGTCAATAATACAGAAGCTATTTATAATAAAATTGATGAAGAGTTTATAATGGAATTGGGAAAGTCGAGTAAGTAGGTGATCTATTGGCTTATAGGCACTTGATGAATAATCAATACAATGAGGTAAATAATCTTACAACTTTATTAAATTCTCTAGTTAATTCATATAGATTATTAATAGGAGGTGCTTACGAACTTAATAATATATCTGAAGCTAAAAAAGGTGATGTAAAAGATGCTGTTAAAAGAGCAGACGATCTTGGCGAAATTATAGATGAAATAATAAGGACTTTAGACGAATGTAATACTTCCTATATTAAATACTGTAAGATAAAGAAAAGCTTTATAGATGAAAAATCTATTAAAGACAATATATTAACAGAAATTAATAATGAAATAGAGTTTAAAAATTCTTCAGGTAGAGAAGATGAAGAAGATTAAAGGGATGTTAGTTTGAAACATCCCTTTTTTATAAAAAATAATATTATACTTTTTTCAATTTAAATGTACTAACCATAAGGTATGAGCCTAATATTAATAAAATTATTGGCAACCATGGTGTTATATTACGATTGATTGTAAAAAATGCAAATATTGCTATAAAACTTCCAGCTATAGTAATCGGAACTCCTGTAAATACTCCATCAAAAGTTGAAGCATTATATCTAGCCAATCTATAAGCACCGCAAATTGGGAATGCTAATAATACTATAAATCCAATTATTCCTAATGGACCTACGTTATTTAAGTCATACATTAAGAAGGTTAAGATAGATGGTGCTACACCAAAGGAAACAAGATCAGCAAGGGAATCTAATTCTTTTCCAAGTTCACTAGAAACATTTAACCATCTAGCTATTCTTCCATCATATCTATCCACAAGAGCTGCAATCAGTATAAAAAAACAAGAAAATAAATAATTTTTGTCAAAAGTGTATAAAATAGATATTATGCCACATGATAAATTAATAAATGTAAAAACATTTGGAATACAACTTTTTCTCATATAATCACTCCTGGTCTTAAGGTTGGTATATATTTTTGTTTTAACCTTATTATCATTGCATTATTATATCATAGTTTAAAGATAAATATAAGGTGCAAAAATAGTTAATTAATTCTTAAGAAATTTAATGTAAAATTAATAAATAATGTTAATAAATAATTTCATTTATATGTAAAATATAGTAATATGGTAATATATTATATAATGACAGTTATTTTAGTAAATAATTCACTTAAAGATAGGAGGGGTAAAGTGAAAAAGGTTAAATTTATTTATAACCCATATTCTGGAGAAAACTTAATATTAGATCAACTAGATAAGGTAATAAAAATTCATCAAGAAGCAGGATACACTGTTGTCCCATATAGAATAGATAAAGAAGTAGATGTAATTAATGCATTTAATGATTTTAGGGATTCAAATTATTATTATGTATTAATTGCTGGTGGAGATGGAACCATAGATAATGTAGTAAATGCTATGGCTAAAGCTGGTGTTTCAGTGCCAATTGCTATTTTACCTGTAGGAACAGCAAATGACTTTGGAAAGTTTTTAGGAATGCCAGCAGATATAGGGAAGGCGTGTAGGCAAATTATATCTTCAGAAGTTACTTCGGTAGATTTGGGAAGTATTAATGATAAATACTTTGTAAATGTAGCAAGCACAGGGCTATTTACAGATGTATCTCAAAAAACAGATGTAAACTTAAAAAATACAATAGGAAAGCTAGCTTATTATTTAAAGGGCATAGAAGAATTACCTAACTTTAGAAAGCTTGCTATTAAAATTAAGTCTGAAGAAATGGAGTATGAAGGCAATATGTACTTTATGCTTATATTCAATGGACAAACAGCTGGGAATTTTAAGCTTGCAACTAGGGCAAGTGCTCAAGATGGATTACTTGATGTTATTATTTTTAAAGCTATTCCTGTTATTGAACTAATACCTTTATTTGTTAAGGTACTAAAAGGTGAACACCTTGATTCTGAAAATGTTATTTATTTTAAAACAAATAATATATATATTGAATCGTATGAAGATATCGTAACAGATATAGATGGTGAAAAGGGACCTGACTTCCCGCTTAACATAAAATGTATAAAAGGTGGCTTAAAAGTTTTAGGTGTTAAGTCATAGTAGAAAATTAAATGAGGTTATAATTTAAAAATTATTATTCATTAGAAAGCTACATAGGTAGCTTTTTTTTATATTTATTAATTTATAAGTTGCCTTTTTAGTTAAATTTAATATAATATAATATTGGAGAGAATGTGTAATTAATTTGAAATAAATGAATTCTAAAAAAATAAGGGGTGAATTTAAATGGAGGGTGTCCCTCAGAGTAGCGATTTAATAAAACTGAATATTAAGTTTTTAGAGGAGATAAACTTCATTATAAATTAACATTCTTATAAATCTCCTCTAAAAGATGAGGAGGAAAATATATGAAGAGATTATCAGTATTTTTGTATACAAATATTCTTGGGAGAAAGATTTATGATGAATTTGATGAAAGTATTGGAGAACTTAAGGATATTTATGTAACTACTGAGGATGGCTATCCTAGAGTAATTGGCTATAAAGTTAAGAGAGATGGCTCTACTTTTCATTATGAATTTAGAACTATTAACTTTTATCAACAAGAAGGCAATAGAATAAAGATAGTTACAAGAGGAAGTAAAGAAATACTACCAAGAACTTATTCTTATTTATTATCAGAAAATTTGCTAGATAAAAAAATAGTTGATATTAATGGTAAACAGGTAGTAAGAGTTGATGATTTAAGATTAGCTGAAATTGCGGGTGAATATAGAGTTATTGCAGTAGAAACAGGTCCGTATGCAAGATTTAGAAGGCTAAATTGTGCAAAATTAGGAAGCTTCATTTATAAGATTTTAAGAAAAGATTATGACGATAGAGTTTTAATGTGGGATGACGTTGAGTCTTTGGAAATGGTAAATAATAATTTGCAAATTTCAGTTCCATACAAAAAACTTTCAACACTTCATCCAGCTGATTTAGCGGATATATTAGAGAACTTAGATGCAAGATCAAGAAAACAAATATTTGAATCTTTAGATGAAGATTTAGCAGCGGATACTTTAGAAGAGATAGAACCAGAATATAAGGGAAGCATAATTAAAGAATTAAGTGAAACTAAGGCTGCAGAACTTCTAGAAATAATGTCTAATGACGAGATTGCAGACGTATTAGATGAATTAGACGATGAAGAAAGAGAAAAGATTTTAGTAAACTTAGAAAAAGAAGATGCTGACGAGATTAAAGAAATATTAGAATATGAGGATGAGGCTGTAGGAAGTATAATGAGTACAGACTTTATTTCCTTTAATTTAGATATAACTGTAGGGGAAATAATTGATATATTAAGAGAAATGGAAGAATTAGAGGAAGATGAGCTTTATAGAATTTATATAACTGATGAAGAAGACAAGGTTATTGGCTCTATTACACCATCTGATTTAATTCTAAATAAACAAGATGTTAAAGTTAAAGATATAATGACAGAAGATATAGATGTCATAAGAAATGATGTAGATATAAAGGAAGCTATTGAACTTATAGCAAAATATGATTTATTAACAATACCAGTTATAGATGAAGAAGATAAGTTAATTGGAGCTGTAAATGCTCATGATATAATAGATGAAATTTTATATCCAATTTGGAAGAAAAAAATAAGATAAATAGTTAATATTGACAATTAATATTTTAGTCATATAATATAAAATATAAAACTTAGTAATTTGCTCGGAATTAAAAACTATGAAAAAGAAAAGTAATATAGAGGAAGGTTACAGAGAGAAAAGAGAGATGAGAACTTTTCACCTAAAATTTATATGAAGTGCCCTTTGGAGTTGAAGTTTGAATTGATAGTAGAACTTTCCGGTATCATCCGTTACAATGAAGTGCAAGTTTGCATTAAGAGTGAGATTAATTATTTAATCTAATTAGAGTGGGACCACGGAGTTTACTTCGTCTCTATAAGGTTTAGAGACGAAGTTTTTATTTTATTCTTTTTTAAAATTTTGGTTTCATCTAATAAGCTTGTAAATTATTTAATTAATTTTTGGAGGAAAATATGATATATAACAGAGCGTTAGATTTAATTGGTAATACACCTATATTGAAACTTAATAATATTATTTCTAAGGATTGTGCAGAAGTTTATGTCAAATTAGAAAAGTATAATTTAGGAGGAAGCGTTAAAGATAGGGCAGCCTTAGGTATGATTGAAAAGGCAGAAAAAGAAGGGCTATTAAAGAAAGGATCGATTATAGTTGAACCTACTAGTGGAAATACTGGCATAGCTTTAGCTATGATAGGAAGACTTAAAGGATATAAGGTTATAATTGTTATGCCAGATAGTATGTCAAAGGAAAGAAGAGACTTAATTAAGGCTTACGGGGCAGAACTTATATTAACAGATTCTTCAGAAGGAATGAATGGAGCTATAGAGAAGGCTAATGAATTATGTAAAAATGATAATTACTTTATGCCTAATCAATTTGAAAATATGGCAAATATGGAAAAACACTATTACACTACTGCCGAAGAAATTTTTAATGATATAAATGATTTAGATGTTTTTATAGCTGGTGTAGGTACTGGAGGAACAGTAACTGGAGTAGGAAAAAAATTAAAAGAAAAAATAAGCAATTTAAAGATAGTTGCAGTTGAACCTAAAAAATCAGCAGTATTAAGTGGTGGAACAGCAGGAGTTCATAAAATTCAAGGATTAGGATCAGGGTTTATACCGGAAATTTATAATCCTGAAATTATTGATGAAGTAATAAAGGTCTCTGATGAAGATGCATATAGGGTAACAAAATTAGTCGCAGAAGAAGAAGGAATATTACTTGGAATATCATCAGGAGCAGCAATTCATGTAGCTATAGAAACTGCTAAAAAGTTAGGTAAGGGTAAAAAGATTTTAGCAATAGCACCAGATGGTGGAGAAAAATATATATCTATGGGGATTTATGATTAATTGTTAAATGAAACTCACTATTCACATTCGTTAATAGGAGTAAGCTAAATTTGCAAAATAAAAGATTTTCAATTTCACTTAAAGGAGGAAAAGCTGTGTTTAAGAATTTAAAATATGATATAAACAATATATTAGAAAATGACCCAGCGGCAAGAAGTAAAATAGAAGTTTTTTTACTATATCCTTGTATTCATGCATTAATAGCATATAGAATATCACATTTTTTATATAATCATAAGAGATTTTTTTGTGCTAGATTAATTTCGCAAATAGCTAGATTTTTTACGGGAATAGAAATTCATCCAGGAGCAAAAATAGGAAAAGGATTATTTATTGATCATGGAATGGGAATAGTTATTGGAGAAACTAGTGAGATAGGTGATAATGTTACTATCTATCATGGAGTTACTCTTGGTGGGACAGGAAAAGAAAAAGGTAAGAGACACCCTACTGTAGAAGATAATGTTATTATTGGAGCAGGAGCAAAGGTACTTGGTCCAATAGTTCTAAAAACTGGAAGTAGAGTTGGAGCCAATACTGTAGTATTGAAAGATGTCCCAGTAGATGCAACAGTTGTTGGATGTGCGGGAAGAAATATAGTTAGAAACGTTAATGATATAATTGAAATTATAGATGAGAATGGTAATAGAAAAACTATATATAATCATATGACTATTTAGAGGTTTATTATGAAAAAAGATGAGATTATAAGTTTTTGTAATTCATTAGGGTTAGATACCCTAGGATTTATAAGATGTAGAAAATTTGAAGAACTTAAACCCTTCTTTTATGAGAGAAAAGAAAAAGGACTTGAAAATGAGTTTGAAGAAAAGGATGTATTAAAGAGAATAAATCCTTATATATATATGGAAGAAGGGAAAACTATTATATCAATAGCTTTCCCTTATCTTCATGATGTAGAATATTATGATAATGGATTTTCAGTTTATACTAGAGGAACTGATTATCATAGAGTAGTGAAATCTTATTTAAGTAAGATATGTGAGTTTATTGAAAGTCTTGGAGGAAAAGCGTTATCATTTGTAGATAGCAATTTCTTACCAGAAAGATATATAGCTTATTTAGCTGGAGTGGGATTTATAGGAAAAAATAACTTAATAATTACTAAAAAATATGGTTCTTATGTATTTTTAGGAGAAATAATAACTGATTTAGAAATAGAAACTAATGAAAGAAATTATGAAGAAATACAGAGTTTTAAAGAATGTGGAAGTTGTGAGCTTTGCTATAAGAGTTGTCCAAGCAAAGCTATAAATCCTTATAAGAAGAATAGTAATATTTGTGTATCTTACTTTACTCAAAAGAAGGATTTAGAAGATAAACATGTGAAATTATTAAAAGGAAGAGTATTTGGATGTGATAGTTGTCAAAATTGTTGCCCATATAACGAGGATATTGAATTTTCTAAAATTGAAGCTTTTTATCCATTTGATTTTATGAATAATGATAATAGTCTCCAGTTAGTAAATGCAAGTACAAAGGATTTTAAAGAAAGCTTTTTTAAAACTTCTTGTGGGTGGAGAGGTAAGAATGTACTAAAGAGAAATGCCTTAATAAAAATTAAGAATGATAATGGAGATATTACGAAACTAAAAACTGATTCTCCTTATTTAAAAGATTATGTGGATAGACTTTTAAAAAGTAATAAAATATAATTATAGATATATAAATTAGGAAGTGAGGGAGAATAATGTTATCACCAACATTAGTAAAGGTAATTAATGCATTACCAGAGTCATTAGTAGTAAAGATAACAAAAATAATAGTAAATAAGTATTTTAAAAAATATGCTAATATAAAGATAGAAGGGGCAGAAAAAATAGAAAATGTAGAAGGTCCTGTAATATTTATTTGTAATCACTTAAGTAATTCAGATGGAATAATTCTGCATAAAGTACTAAAAGAAAAGTTTGACCCAACTTTTGTAGCAGGAATAAAGTTGTCTAATGATCCTGTAACAAAGCTTGGAACTATGGTAATTAAAAATATTGGAATTAAGCCTAATTCTGCTGATAAAGAAGCAATAACTAAGATAGTTAAACTAGTTAGAGGTGGAGAAAATCTTATGATTTTCCCAGAAGGAACTAGAAGTAGGACAGGAGCTATGATAGAAGGTAAGAGGGGAATACTATTAATAGCAAGACTTACTAAAGCAACTATAGTTCCAATGGGAATTACAGGAACAGAAATTCTTCTTCCAATAAACAAAGATGGAGATATGGGGGGAGAAAAATTTAATCACGCAGATGTAAATATTATGTTTGGAGAGCCTATATCACTACCAGTAAAGGGAAAAGATGAAGATAAACATGAATATGATGACAGGTGTATGGAATACTTAATGAAATCAATAGCTAACTTATTACCAGAAAAATATAGAGGAATATATAAGTAGGTGTTTTATGAAAAAAAGAACTAAAGCTATTTTAGATGTTTTGAAAGAAGATTATCCAGATGCAAAATGTGAATTAAATCATGAATCTCCATTTCAGCTTTTAGTAGCAACTATACTTTCTGCTCAAACAACTGATAAGAAGGTAAATGAAGTTACTGAAACTTTATTCAGAGATTATCCTGATTTAGATGCATTTTTAACTCTTTCAGTAGAGGAACTTGAAGAGAGAATTAAGCAAATAGGTTTATATAGAAGTAAAGCGAAAAATCTAATTATGATGTGCAATCAACTGAAAGAAAAGTTTAATGGAGAAGTTCCTAGAACTATGGAGGAAATAACTTCTTTAGCAGGGGCGGGAAGAAAAACTGCAAATGTAGTTTTATCAAATGCTTTTGGTGTTCCTTCTATTGCTGTAGATACTCATGTTTTTAGAGTATCAAATAGATTAGGAATGGCTGATTCGGATAATGTTCTAGAAGTGGAAAAGCAGCTTCAAAAAGAACTTCCAAAAAGAGAATGGAGTTTAACACATCATTTACTAATTTTCCATGGAAGAAGATGTTGTATAGCTAGAAATCCTAAATGCGAAATTTGCAACTTAACTAATTATTGTAAATATTATAAAGAAGTTAAGAAAAAAGAAATAAAGAAAAAATAATTTTATTTTAAAACTCCTAAGTAAACTTGACCCTGTCAAGTAGACAATAGGAAAAAAGACTCTTTATGCGGCATGAAACTTATATTGAATAGGACTCA
>NZ_JASCQJ010000035.1:0-38582 GCF_033043255.1 Clostridium lamae
TGATGAGTAAATATCTATATTTCTATTACATCTTTCAATTAATTTTTTTCTATTGTAATCAAAACCATAGTTATATAATAAATATTCTAAGTTTATTATCTCATTTATATATGAATCATTATAAATTGAATTCATAAGTTTCTCATTAATCTTTCCAGAGTAATAAAATCCAGAATTGTTTTTAATAATTCTTAAAATATGTTTTCCTTCATATAACTTATTATCAATAACATTTATTAGTTTTAATCTAAATCCTAAGCTCTTAGAGTGTTTTAATGTGCTCTTAATTTCATGCACTTGAGAACTATCTAAAGCTTCATCGCAATCAATACATAATATCCAATCTTTAGTTGCCTTCTCTAAGGCTTTATTTCTTGCAGAGCTAAAATTATTTATCCAAGGAAATTCTACTATTTGAGCATTATATTTTTTTGCAATACCTATTGTATTATCAATGGAGCCCGTATCAACTAAGATTACTTCGTCAGCAATATCTTTTATACTTTCTAGACATCTTAATAAGTTTTCTTCTTCATTTTTAGCTATTATACAAACACTTAAGGTATCCAATTAAAATTTCCTCCAATAATATTTTCACAATATAAGATATGATAAAAAGTAGACTTATGATAATAATAGAAAAATAGATATTCTACTGAATTTCTACTTTAAAATTACTTAATAGAGGGAATTTTAATGAAAATAATCATAATATGATAAGTAGGGATAAATTTTTGGGAGGAAGATAATGATGAAAGTATTAATAGCAAGTCCTATTAATCAAAGACCTGAGATATTAGTAGAGTTTCTTAAGTCTTTAAAAGAATTAAATAAAGATAATATTGAATACAATTATTTTTTTATAGATGACAATAAAATAAAAGAATCTACTAAAATTTTAAATGAATTTAATAATTATGAGTCTAATGTAAGTATATTGAGAAATGAATTGAAATCTGACCAATATATTTGTGATGATATAACTCATAGATGGACAAATGATCTAGTTAAAAAAGTAGCTGAATTTAAGAATTTTATGTTAACAAAAGCTATAAATGAAGACTTTGATTACTTATTTTTAGTAGATTCAGATTTAGTTCTACATGAAAATACATTGAAGAGGCTAATTTCCCTAAATAAGGAGATTGTTTCAACGGTATTTTGGACAAGGTGGCATCCTAATTATGAAGAAGAACCGCAGGTTTGGTTAAAGGATAACTATACTCTTTATGATACTTCGTATAATGAAAGTATCAGTAGTGATGAAGCGGAAAGAAGAAAAAAAGAATTTATTAACACATTAAGAAAACCAGGAACTTATAAAGTAGGGGGGTTAGGTGCATGCACTTTAATTTCTAAAGAGGCCATTAGAAAAGGAGTTAACTTTAATGAGATTTATAATATTTCATTTGGAGGAGAGGATAGACACTTTTGTATTAGAGCAGCAGTTCTAGGTATTCAACTTTATGTAGATACTTATTATCCTGCATATCATATATATAGGTTTGAAGATTTAAGTGGAATAGAGAAATATAAAAATGACAATAAAAATAGGGATTTTTATATATACAGTGAAAAGGCATATGACTTATTAAAAAAAGCAATAGAAGGAATAGGTGAATACAACTATAGAGACAAACTTCATTTAGAGTATCTAGAGTATTTTGGTGAAGGAGAGAAGGAGAAAATTATTAAGAAATTTGAAGAAAATAAAGATTATGTGATTATGGAGAGAGTGAGAAATTCAACTAAGATAACTAATCATAAAATAGTAAATATCACTGATGATATTAAAGAAGTTACAATTAGAGTGATTTATACAACAAGTGGTTATAAAAATGACTATAGTTATTATAAAGAGTTCGAAGGAGAATTTATACTAAAATTACAAGATAATGATGATTATATAATTAATGAATGTAAATTTATAAAAGAAAGAAGGCCTGCAATTTCTCCTTTAATTAGAAAGGCAAAAGAAAATAACAATAAACTTACCTTATCGATGATAGTTAAAAATGAAGAAAATAGATTTTTAAAAGAGGTATTAAAATCAGCTCGTGAATATATAGATAACGCAGTTATTATAGATGATGCCAGTACAGATAATACTATTGGAATCATTGAAGATATATTTAAAGATATTCCCTATAAGTTGATAAGAAATGAAGTATCAAAATTTGAGAATGAAGTAGATTTAAGAAAGCAGCAATGGAATGAAACAATTAAGACTAATCCAGATTGGATATTGTTCTTAGATGCAGATGAAATTTTTGAAGATAACTTTAAAGATTATATAAAAATACTAATGGAAAATACAGAGACTGATGGATATTTATTTAGGTTATATGATTTTTGGAATAATGAAGAGTATAGGGAGGATAACCTTTGGAATGCCCATAGCACATATAGATTATTCTTAATTAGATACCAAGAAAATTTCAAATATAAATTTAAAGAAAGTGCTCAGCATTGTGGAAGAATACCATATAATTGTATAAATTTATCTTATCTTGCTACTAATTTAAGATTAAAGCATTATGGGTGGTCTAGAGAAGAAGATAGACTAGAGAAATATAATAGATATATGAAATTAGATCCTGAAGGTAAATTTGGAAATTTAGAACAATATAAATCTATATTAGATAAAAAACCGCATTTAGTTAAATGGGAATAATAAGAAACTATTATATTGCTTGTTACGTCGCACGCTTCAAGTCACAGCAATATAATAGTTATCTACAAGATTAATTAAAGTTTCTGTGAAAGATTTTAGTTTTATTATTATCCTTAAAATCTATTAAAGAAGTTATGTTTAGTTCTTCTAATACTTTATCCATAGTAGAACTGTGGGTTGCAATTTTAATTGGCGAATTATAAGCAAGGTTATCAACGAATATTTTCCCTTCTTCCTTTGAAATCAGGGCTTTAGGGCCACCAACACATCCACCTACACAACCCATTCCCTCTATAAAATTAGCTTTAATTTCTCCACTTAAAGCTTTATTTAATATATCTTTACATTCCCTAACTCCTTCAGCCTTAGCAGGTTTAAAAAGCTTTGCCTTTGCTGGATATAATTCTTCTACAGCTTCACCTACAGCAATAGAAACTCCACCAGTTCGAGCATATAATCTACCACCTCTCGAAGCATAATCTTTAGTAGGAAGTCCATTTAATTCAGAAGGGTTAATTTCTAAAACTTTAAATATATTATCTAATTCTTGAAATGTTAATACAAAATCTATATCATTTACTAAGTCTTTTTCCTTCGCCTCAGCTTTTTTAGCTATGCAAGGGCCAATAAATACTACTTTTGCATCAGGATCTAATCTTTTTATAATCCTACCTGCTCCTATCATTGGGGAAACAGAAGGAGATAAGTCAGGAACTAATTCCTTATACACTTTTTTTAACATTCCAACCCACATAGGGCAACAGCAAGAGGTTATCATTAAATCATTTGGGCCATTTACATGTTTATCAAACTCTACAGCTTCTTTAATAGTAAGCATATCAGCTGCAAAGGCAACTTCAATCATGTCGCTAAATCCAATTTTAATGAAAGCTTCTCTTAATTGATCTAAAGATACATCTTTACCAAATTGACCGATAATTGCAGGGGCAACAGCAGCAATAACAGTTTTATTATTTTTTATTAAGTCTATAATAGGAATGAAATCTATTTTATCTAGGATTTTTCCTTCTTTACAAGAATCTATGCATAAGCCACAACCTACACAAAGATTGTAATTAATATAAGTAGATTTTTTATTCTCATCATAAATTATTGCATCAAATGGGCAACTTAGTTGACATTTATACTTTTCATCAGCTTCCTTTTTACAGTTCAGATTACAACTCTCAAGTTTTTCTATTAATCTTTTATTTACCTCATAGTTAGTAATAGCTTTTTTTAAGTTATAAACATAGTCATTATTAAACTCTAGAGATACACCGCAGAGAGAACTTATAATTTGAAAAGTTTCTTGAGGAGAGATCTCATGACAAACCATAATATTAGTAAGAGTTTCTTCAAAATTTCCTTGGTAATAAGATTTTACTAAAGTGTCAAAGATATCGTTATATTTACTATGCACTTTTTACACCACCTAAAAATATTTTTAATAGCAATATCGTATCTTATTATTAATATGATACTATTTTGCATATTTTAAACAATTTTTATCAAATAAACAAAAAAGCAAAAAGACTATAATTATATAGACAAAACTGCTAAATTGTTTTATGATTATCTTAAGAAGTTTATGGAGGAATTAAAATGGAAAATAATATTTTTTGGAGTTCATCAATTGAAGATATTGAGAAGGGATTTATTGAAAGAGAAGAGGATATAAAGTGCATAATTTGTGAAGAAAGATTTATAAAAGGAAGAATATATCAAATAGATGGTGATTTATATGATGCAAAAAAAGCTGCTGAAATTCACATAAAGGAAAAGCATAAATCTATGTTAAGTTATTTATTAAGCATGAATTCACTTTATACTGGAATATCATCTTCTCAAAAGTCAGTAATTGAATTAATTGCTGAAGGTTTTACAGATAAAGAAATAGCATCCAAATTAGGAGTTGCAAATTCTACTATTAGAAACCAGAGGTATAAATTAAGAGAAAGAGAAAAACAAGCTAAATTATTTTTAGCAACAATGAACTTACTCGCAAAGAATACAAATAAAGATATAAATATGTTAGAAGAAGATGTTATTTGTGATGCACACAACGGAGCAACAACTCTAGATGATAGATTTAATATAACTAAGGAAGAAAAAATTAAAGTAATAGAAACTTATGTAGATGAAAATGGTGCATTAAAAAGCTATCCAGCTAAGGAAAAGAAGAAGATTATCTTATTAGAAGAAATAACTAAAAACTTTAATGTTGGAAAGAAATACTCTGAAAAAGAAATAAACAGGGTATTAAAAAGAATATATGATGAAGACTATGTAACAATAAGAAGGGCCTTAATTCAATATGGATTCTTAGATAGATCAAAAGATGGAAGTGAGTATTGGGTAAAGGAATAAGGAGGGCGTGAAGTGTGCCCTCCTTTTCATAAGTGTCAAAGAAATAATAGTTATTTAATTAAAAGTTCTTTTGTAGTTTAATTATAGCAAATTTAGAACAGTTTTATTATATTTACGATGCTATACTATAATTACCACGTGGGAAAGGGTAGGTGAGAATTTGAATTATAATGATGCAATAGCACTATGCATTGAGTTTATTGAGAAAAATATTAAAAATGAATTATCACCAGAAATAATAGCTAGTGAGTGTGGATATTCTACATTTCATTTCTCGAGAGTGTTTAACATTAACAAAGGCATAACTTTAATGGAATATGTAAAAAAAAGAAGACTTTTATTGGCAGCACAAGATTTGTTTAATGATAAGAAAATTATTGATATAGCTTTAGAATATGGATTTCAAACACATAATGGCTTCTCTAAAGCTTTTAAAAAAGAATTTGGGTTTAGTCCTACACAGTATTTAAAGCATATGGACAGAAATTTTGAGAAAGAATCAATGCTAAAATTAGGAGGGTATTTTATGAATCCAATTATTATTGAAAAATCTGCATTTAAGGTTGCAGGTTATGGTATTAAAACTAATATAACTAATGGTAACTATACAAAAGATGTAGCTTCTTTTTGGATTAATTATGATGGAGAAAATTTAGAAAGCAAAATGTATCAAATATTAAATCCACCAAAACACGGTGAAGTGGGATTATGTATTCCATCAAGTAACGATAATGGAGAAGCAACTTATATGCTTGGAGTTGTAGTGGATGATTTTAATGATGTTACTGATGATATGATTACATTAGAAGTTCCACAAGCAACTTATGCTGTATTTACTACTCCTCCAGTTACAAGTGATGAAAGTGAAAATACTGAATTTGCAAGTGTTATAAAAAAGACTTGGAAGTATATATTTGAAGAGTGGTTTAAAGATAGTGGATATATATTTGATGAAACAAAATTAGACTTTGAATATTATGATGAAAGATGTCATTCTAATATAGATACTGTAATGGATATTTACGTACCAGTATTAAAAAAGAGTGTATAAATTTAAAATAAAAATTTAATAGAATCATTTAAAGTAGTTAAGGATAACAATCTCAAAAATTATATAGCTTTTTTAATGATAGAAACTAAAAATAAATATTTAATACTCTTACTTTGGCAACAATAGTAAGAGTATTTTTAATTACGTAGATAGTCTATTATTAATATCTAATATTAATAAATTGTAATAATTGATTTTATATTAATGTAATATTGAGATTCTATAATAGCAGTATAATAAGTAATTAGGAAAGGGAGATTAAGATATGTCATTAATAGAAATAAAGAATTTATGCAAAATATATGGAGAAGGTGAAGCTGAAGTTAAGGCTTTAGATAATATAAATTTAAATATAGAACAAGGTGAATTTGTTGCCATAGTAGGTCCATCAGGTTCAGGGAAAAGTACATTGCTTCATTTATTAGGAGGAGTAGATATACCAAGTTCAGGTGAAATAATTATAAAGGGTGAAAGTATTTATAAGTTAAAAGAAAAAGAGCTATCAATATTAAGAAGAAGAAAAATAGGGTTTGTGTTTCAATTTTTTAATTTAATACCTGTTTTAACAGCAGAAGAAAATATAGAAATGCCAGTACTTTTAGATGGAAGAAAAATAGATAAAAAATATAGGGAAGAATTATTAAAGCTTTTAGGGTTAAAAGACAGAAGAAAGCATCATCCTTCAGAATTGTCAGGTGGACAACAGCAAAGAGTATCTATAGGAAGGGCATTAGCTAATAAACCCTCCATCATATTAGCAGATGAACCAACAGGAAATCTTGATACTAAAAATTCAAAGGAAATATTAGAGCTATTAAAGTATTCAGCTAAAAAATATAATCAAACATTAATATTAATAACTCATGACATAAATATAGCAAAATCAGCTGACAGAGTAATCACTATTGAAGATGGTAAAGTTGCTACTGATGAGGTGATTGAGTAATGAAAAGTTATAATGATATTACTTTAAAATATATTAAGGAAAATAAGAAAAGATCAATGCTTACCATTATAGGAATAATCCTCTCCTTAGCACTTATTAGTGGAGTTGGATTTTTAGGATTAAGCGTTAGAGATTTATTATATGAAAATGCTGTTACTAACAGTGGAGATTATGAATTTGAATTTACGGATATTGACCCAAAAGTAATTTCTACATTAAAAAGTGATGTTGATTTAGATAAGGTTGGAGTTTTAGAAGATACTATATATAAATTAGATGGTTTTGAAGACAGTGATATTAATGTTCAAAGTAAAGATGAAGTGTCCTTAAATGAAATATTTAAAATTAATTTAACGGAAGGAAGGTTACCAAAAACCAATAGTGAATTAATAATAGATTATAAAGCTAAGGAATATTTAGATTTAGAGCTAAATGATAAAGTAACTTTCAATGAGATTAATTATGAAGAGGGAAAAAAAACAATAAATGGTGAAAAAGAGTTCATAATTGTGGGATTCACAAAGGAAATTTTTTCATCAAACGGAACATCTTTTAGTGGAACAACTTTTTTGGATGAAATAGAGAATGATAAAGATTATGATATAATATTTACAGTTAAAAATAATAAAAATAAGTATGAAACTGTTTTAGAAAAGTCACAGAAATTAGGATTAGAAGAAAGTAAAATAATTTCTAATGGCGATATATTAGCATTATCAGGACAATCTGAATATAAGGGTATAAATGATGTGATTAAAGGAACAGCTACTTTTGTGATAATAATCATAATAATTACTACTATATTTTTAATTTATAATACAATAAATATTTCAGTAACAGAAAGAATGACTGTGTTTGGAATATTAAAAAGTATTGGAGCAACTCCAAAGCAAATAAGGAATTTAGTTATAAGAGAATCTCTAATATTATGTTTAATATCAATACCTTTTGGAGTATTATCAGGATTTGCAGGAGTATGGATTACTGTAAAACTATTAGAAAGTAGCATAAGCAGTATGTTTGGTGATGGGATTTTAACGGTAAAATTTCATACAAGTATAATATTATTTACCCTAATAATAAGTACAGTAACAATTTTTATAGCTTCTTATGGGCCAGCAAGGAAAGCAGGGAAAGTATCACCAATAAGTATAATAAAGGGTAATTCCAGTGATGAAAAAATAAAATACTATAGTGGAAATATTATTAGAAAAATATTTGGTGTTGAAGGATGGATTGCATATAAGAATATAAGAAAAAATTCAAAGAGATTTATAGTTACAATTCTTTCATTAAGTATATCTCTAATAATGTTCATATTATTTACAACGTTAAATATGAAGAGATTAGATGAACTTGCCTATATGAATAAAAGTAGTATAACTCATGGAAATATAGGTTTAGATGAGGAAATGATAAATGAAGTATCAAATAAAATTAAAAAAATAGATGGAATAGAGAAAGTATATACTCAATCATATATGTGGACAGAGTTCCTTGCTCTAGATCAATCTTTTTTAACAGATGAATATAAAAGTAACCATGAAAATACAGAGGATGGATTTTTACAGTATATTGAAATTTTAGGCTATGACAATAACTCATTAAAAGAGCTAGGATTAGAAAATAACTTAAAAGACAATGAAGTAATAATAGTAAATAAATTTGCTAAATACAATGAAGATGGGAAATTAGAAAACATTAATATAAGTACATTGAAAGAGGGAGATACATTTAAGCTACCGGTAAGTAATTTTTCCACTGCAGATGAAGACTTTCATGATTTGATAATGGAAGATTTAAATAATGATAATTATATAGAATTTAAAGTTAAGAAGGTTCTTGATAAAAATCCATTTAAGGAAGATTATAATTATGACTTTGGAATAATTATGAGTAATGATTTTCTTGAAAAAATAAATAAAAATGGGCATATTGAATATTTATTAAAATTTAAGTACACTAATATAAATAATGAAAAATTAACAGAATCTGCATCAAAAGAATTACAAAAAATTGCAGAAGATTATAAGTTATATATAACGGATTTAAGTGCAGATAATAAAGCACAACAGCAAAGGTGGACTGTTATTAACGTATTTGTTTATGGGTTTATTGTAATGGTAAGCTTAATAGGAATAGTTAATGTTATTAATACAATTTCACTTAATATACTTCTTAAGAAAAAAGAATTTGGTACTTTAGGAACTATTGGTATGGATAAAGAGCAGTTAAGTAAGATGGTAATTTTAGAAGGAATGCTTCATGGAATTATAGCTTCTATAATTGGTGGAATTCTTTCCTTGGGATTAGTATTAATTGCAAGCAAAATAATTAGTTTTGGACTTGAATTTTCAAATAAAATATACTGGCAGCCATTTGTTATTGGATTTACAGTTATATTAATAGTAGTTCTTATAGCATCATTAATACCATTAAGAAAAATCAAGAAGATCAGCCTAGTTGAAACAATAAGAAATATCGAGTAATAACTTAGTTATAAAGTATATTGGTGCTGTCGCACAATGTAAAATTAAGGAGCTGCCTAGACAGCTCCTTTGATATTAGTGAAAGGGTGGGAAAATGATTAAAATTTTATTTGTAGAAGATGATTTACCATTGGCATTAGGGATCGAATATACATTAATTCAGGAAGGCTTTGAAGTAGTTCATGCTAAGAATTTAAGTGAAGCAAGGAGCAAATATAAGAATAATGAATTTAATATAATATTATTAGATGTAATGTTACCAGATGGTACAGGATATGAATTTTGTAGTGAAATAAGAGAAAATAGTGAAATTCCAATAATATTTATGACAGCCTTCGATGAAGAAGGTAATGTTGTTATGGGGTTAGATATAGGTGGAGATGACTATATAACAAAGCCTATAAGAGTTAAAGAACTTATTTCAAGAATTAATGCAGTTCTTAGAAGAAGAACTATGATAAAAAATGAAAACACTTCTGGAAATAAGATTAAAAGCGGAAATATTACAATTGAATTATTAAAATATAAAGTATATAAAGGAGAAAATATAATAGATCTTACAGCAATAGAATATAAGCTTTTATTGCTTTTAGTTGAGAATAAAGGAAATGTATTAGAAAGGAATCTATTACTAGAAAAATTATGGGATACAGATGGAAATTTCGTTGATGGAAATTCACTAACAGTATATATAAAAAGACTGAGGGAAAAGATAGAAGATGATATACGTAATCCTATATATATTGAAACAGTAAGGGGAGTAGGGTACAGATGGGCAAAAGAAGCTAAGGAGGTATAGTAGCATGCATTTATTTAAGAATAAAGAAGTAAAACTTATTATAATAACTACTTTAATAACTTTCTTAGTTTTTCTAACTGGATTTATTTTTGTAACTAACAAGTGGTTTAATAATATAAATTTAGAGTATATTAAACAAAACACAGCTTTAGTTGGAGCAATAATAGAAAATAGTCCTGAGTTAGAAGAAGATATAGTTCCAATTATAACTAAAGGCAAGATAGAGAAATACTATGAGGCTGGAAGTAATGTTTTAGATAAGTATTATTATAACGAAAATTTAAGTACAATAAAAAATCCAATTCTGAATAAAAGCTATGAGTATTTTACGGTAACTATAATATTTTTGTGGTTGTTATTTTTTACTGTAGTTATATTATTAATTTTAAGAATTATTTCTCCTATATTTAATAATATAAAGTTACTTGGACAAGAAGCAGATGAAATAGTAGAAGGAAACTTCAATTCTGGAGAATTAAAATTTGAAGAAGGAGACTTTTATATATTTTATAATAAATTTACTCAGATGGGAGAAAGACTTAATAATGCATTAAAGGATTTGCAAGATGAAAAAGTAAATTTGAAAGATATAATAAACGATATATCTCATCAGTTGAAAACACCTCTTTCAGCATTAATAGCTTATAATGATATATTAAAGAATCATAAAAATATGGATATGGAAACGAAAAGTAAATTTATAAATTTAACTTCAGAACAATTAGATAGAATGGATTGGCTTATAACAACATTGCTTAAATATGCAAGAATAGAGAGCAATGCAGTAAAATATAATAAAGAAATTATACCCCTTAGCGAAACAATAAAATATGCTATTGAACCACTTAAAGTAAGTGCTAGTGAGAAAGAACAACATATAGTTTTAGAGCTAAATAATGAAGGATACTATTTGCATGATAAAAAGTGGATTGCAGAAAGTATTAGTAATATAATAAAAAATGCAATTGAGCATATGGATACTAAAGGGGAAATAAAAATTATCCTTGAAGAAACGCCACTTTCTGTTAGCATTTCAATAAGAGATAATGGTGAGGGAATTGAAAAGTCAGAATTAAAAAAGATATTTAAGAGATTTTATAAAGGTAAAAATTCAGTAAATCCAAAGAGTATAGGAATTGGCTTGTCTCTTAGTAAAAAAATAATAGAAGCTCATGGTGGTAGTATCACTGTAGATAGTGAACTTGGAAAAGGAACAGTTTTTAATATAATATTTCTAAAAGCAGTAGTATAAATTTTATACTTGTCACAGATTATTCAACATGAGATAGATCATTTTGAAGGTATAATAATTTAGATAAATGAGAGTAGGTAAATGCTACTCTCATTTAATTATTTAAGTTGTGGGAAACTAATTAATAAAAATACTATAGTTTATATGAATAAAATTTACAAAATATGTTATAATTGAAAAGGGAAATAAAATCTAAATGTTGGATAAATAATAGTTTTTTAGTGATTAGTACAAGAAAATTTAGAGGGGGAAGAATATGATTATTAATTGGATTACAATTAAAGTAAAGGATTACGAAAAATCAAAAGAATTTTATAGGGATTTCTTGGGGATGAAGACTGAAAAGGAATTTTCACCTAATGAGGATATGTCTATTGCATTTTTTTCTGCAGAAAATGGGGTGAAAATTGAACTTATTTATTATAATAATTTAAAATTAGAAGATTCATTAAATAGCAATGTTTCTATTGGTATTTGTCCATCAAATTATGATGAAATTTTAATGAAATCAAAAGAAAAAAATATAATTACTAATGGACCAATTATCTTAGGTGGCAATATGGAATGCTTTTTTGTAAGTGATCCAAATGGAGTTGGAATTCAAATTATTAAAATTATATAATATGAATTATAATTTCTATAGAAAAATTTGATGATAGAATAAATTTAATTTGTAAAATTGATATGATTTTAAAAATATATTTAATAAAAGGAGTCATTATGGCTAAATTACGAAAAATGCTTGGAAAAGCAGACTCACCATATATCATTTCTCTTATGAAATTAATAGATACACAAAGTAAAAATACAATTGTAAGATGGTGTAATGAATATGCTAGAGAGCATATTTTACCTATAGAGAAGATTATCCAGAGGACTTTCGTTTAATAAATGCATTAAATGGAGTTAATGCATGGCTAGAAGGAAGTATGAAGCTAACAGATGCAAAGAAAATTGTTAAGGAAGTTCAAATAGCTGCCAGAGAAGCCGATAGAAATCCTGCTTCACAAGCTGCTGCTAGAGCAATTGCAGCAACAACATCAACAATTAATAGTCTATCAAGTTCACTAGGGCTAGCTTTTTATGGTTCTGCGGCAATAGCATATTCATTTATTGGTGTTAATGGAAATGATGAGGTCTATGATGAAATTGCAGCAAGAGAATGCAAAAATATGGAGGAGGCTTTAAGAGAAATTGCTATAATAGATGAGCCTAATCCAGCAAAAATAAAGTGGTATTACTAAACTAGAAATATTATTAAATTTTTTTAGAGAAAAAGCATAACTATTTTTATACAATAGCTATGCTTTTAATTTGTTTTAAAAACTCCGAAAGGAGTTTAATTCTTCATTTTTTCATTTTTTAATTTCTTCATTTTTACTTTTACATCAAGTGTTCAAATAGTATTTTAGTACCTATAAATATTAATATAATTCCACCAAAAATTTCAGCGTAACTTTGCATATACTCCCCAAGTTTTTTACCAAGGAAAACTGCAAAAAAACTTAATATAAAAGTAGTTATTCCTATAATTACTATAGAAGGGACAATGCTAACACCTAGAAATGCAAAACTAACTCCAACTGCTAATGCATCTATGCTAGTTGCAATTGCTAGTATAGTGATTTTTTTGTAAGAGAACTCATCTCTTTCACATTCCGTTGGCATAGAATCTTCACCGGCTCTTAGCTCTTTAATAGCTTCTATTAGCATTTTTCCACCTATAATGCTAAGTAATATAAAAGCTATCCAATGATCAAAAGATTTAATAGAGTTTTCAAAATACCTAGCAAGACACCATCCTAATAAAGGCATAAGTGCTTGAAAGCCACCAAAGAATAAGGCGACTCTAAAAGAATATTTAAATTCATCATCCTTTAAGCATAGCCCCTTAGCTAAGGAAACAGCAAAGGCATCCATAGATAAGCCTATTCCTGTCATAAAAATTGAAAAGAAACCCATAATATGTACTCCTTTATTATAGAATTTATTATAAAACCTAAATATAAATTAGGATTTTATTGCGATTCATAGATTATGATTACAAAATAAAACGAGACTTATACGTAGCAAAACTACGCATAAGTCTCGTTATTTAATACTAAGCCAGAACTTCGTTCAATATGTTGACTTAGTAACTCCTACAAAAATTAGAGCTAACTACTCCCTTATACAAGTAAATCAATATGATTATAATATCAAAAAAATATTAGTTTATCAATATATTAGTTGGTTTATATTCAATTATTAAAATTCATATTACTTTATATTGAAATTATTAAGTTACTATATAACTATAAATAATAAAAAGCATATAGTATAAAGAAAAAGAAATTTATAGGTGAAAAAATGATTATTTTAAGTAAAATAATATCGTTATTCTTAATAATATTAGTAGGTGGTTATGGAACAAAGAGAAATATAATAAATGAAGAGGTAAATAAAGGCTTGAGAAGAATACTTTTAGAAATAACTTTACCATTATTAGTAATAAACTCCTTTAGTTTTGAATTTAGTGATGGTATGGGAAGAAATGTTTTAATGGCATTTATTTATAGTGTAGTGTTTATGATAGTCGGAATTATTATATCTTACATTTTTTTAACTCCCCTTAAAGGTGATAAGAAAAAAATTCTTCATTTTGCAAATGTATTTTCAAATTGTGGTTTTATAGGCTTTCCAATAATAAATAGTTTATATGGAGCTGAAGGAGTAGTTTATACATCTATATTTAATATGGTATTTACAATAACTTTATGGACATATGGAGTTATGATTTTTTCAGATAAAATGTCAAAGGAGAATATAAAAAAGTTTTTACTAAATCCAGCAATAATAGCAGTATATTTAGGAATTCCTATGATGCTATTTAATATAAAGTTGCCTTCTTTTTTACTAGATACAATAAAAAATGTTGGAGATATGACAGCACCAATCTCGATGATAATAGTAGGTAGTATATTATCTAAAGTAAGAATAAAGGAGGTATTTAAAGAGTTTTCAATATACTATGGAGCATTGATAAAACTTATAATAATTCCCTTAGTATTACTACTTATTAAAAAAGCTTTAAATGAGAATACTACTATTATAAATACAATAATAATTATACAAGCTATGCCGGCAGCGGCTATGACATCTATATTTGCTGCAGATTTTGATAAAGAAAAAGAGTATGCATCTATAGTTGTATTTATTACTACATTATTATCTATAATTACTATACCTATAATATCAAAGATAATATAATAATAATTTTTATTTAATATCTTTTATTTATGTAAAAAATACTATATAATTATAACGGTTGTAATAAAAATATACAAACAACTAAAACAAAAGATTTAGAAATAGAGGTGTTATAATATGGATTTAGTTTGTTTATGTAAAGGTGTAGAAAAAGACACTATTATAAAAGCAGTAAAAGAAGGCGCGGATACATTTGAAAAGGTTCAAGAAGTTACAGGAGCTGGTACTGGATATTGTGGAGCTGGTAGATGTAGAGGAAAAATAGAAGCTTTAATTGAAGAAAATAAATAGTTTTTATAAGAGACTGTCTACGTAAATGATTTTTTATTATTTACGTAGACAGTCCTTTTTTATATTAAGTTTCATATAAAAATTCAGCAACTTCCGTGGGATTATCTTATGAAATTATAATAACGAAATTTCCTAGTCCTAATTAGTCTAACTTTAATAGCTCTAGGTCATACAATAATTTTACTTTTAAGGCTAACTGGATTTGGAATAAATCTTCAGGTAAATCAATATCAATGTTAAGAATTTTATTAATACAAGCTATTCGTTGCCTTAGAGTATTTATATGAATATAAAATGAGTTTGCAGTGTCGCTCTTATTACAGTTACACTTAATATAATGCTGCAATGTAATTAATAATTGACTATTATATTTATTATCGTGGTCAACAAGCGGTCTTATATATGAGTTGTAAATGTTTTCCAAATATGCAACATTTATAGAATCATTGTCTATAAACATCTTAATAATTCCTAAATCTTCATATTTTATGATATGTTTATTATTTAATATATAGGCAACCTTGTTTGCATACATAGCCTCTTTTTGAAGTTTAGATACATTATTAATGGCTGAAACGGTGCTGATTCCAAAGAAAACATCTTGACATTTCATAACTTTTTTATAGATATTATAAATATTATTAATGATACCGTCAAAATCAGGAATTATATCTGGAATTAGAAGAATATAATATTTGTCATTGTTGAAATGAAGGATGTGGTTAATGTAAGTAAGTGAATTTTTTAATTCCTGATTAATTTCATTATATAATAAGAAGTCATCTAAAGGATTGTTAATAAAAACTACATAATAATATGTATAAAGGTTCTTATTTAGGGGTGCTAATAAAAAGTGTGCCTTTTCTATAGAAATTTCACTGCTACTTGATAGTTTTTCGTAGATATTAAAGTTGGTCTTCCTTAATTCTTCATTGAAATTCTTTTCCTGCTTAATTATTAGAGTTGTTACTAATATAAGCTGTTGAATTCTAGAGATTTGAATCCTATTCAAATTAGTGTATGGATAATCAAGCAGTACGCATATATATGAAGAAGAGTTATTATCAACTATGATAGGGAAGATATATAAACATTTTTTCTCAGATTGTAAGTAATTATTTATATACTTGAATACATAAGAAGAAGTAATTTCAAAACTAAAAGAATCTTTTATTTCAGTTACGGTAAATTCATTAATATTTTCAGTTCTTTTAATCCAATTATCATCAGTACTATTAGTTATCAGATTGAAATTTTTATTTAAAAATGCAAAATCAAAATTATATTCTTTTTTTATACTTTCTGATAATTTAGATAATGATGAATTTTGTGTCAATAATTTTATTAAAGTATTTTCAAACACAATTGTATCTTTATGCAGGATGGTCACTTTTTCTGTAATTAAGTTCGTTATGGATGTAATAATTTCGCTCCAGCAATATTCTTCTGGTATAGAAATTATAGGAAAAGATTTTTCTTCGCAATAGCTTAGGATACACTTATCTATAGCACTGATAAATTTATCTTTGCTTACAATCCCAACAATACCTAATTTAATTGCATTATCTATCCAACCGAATGTCAAGGTCTTTTTTAGAAGCTTTCCTGAGATGATTAATTCTCCTCTGGTGGACCAATCCAGAATTTCAGGAATATCTTCAATTGTCACTGAAGATATTATTTTTTCACTTCCATTCAAGCCGTATAAAAGCTTAGCATCAATTTTTGAATTTTTAATAAAATCTGAGACGGTGATCATAAACTTAGCTCCTTTCTTTATCAAATTCCTATACAAAAATTATACCACAATTATGCATTTATGTACATAAATACACATAGGAGTCTTAAAATGTATACATTTACACAATTGTTTCAAGAAGAGAGTACTTGCTATAATTAAGGTAGATAAATGGTTGGCCAATCATTTTAATTAATAAAAAATGAGAGGAAAGTAAGCATGGAGAGAATAGTTGTGGCATTAGGGGGAAACGCCCTAGGAAATTCAGCTAAAGAACAGTTAGAGCTAGTTAAGGAAACGGCTAAGTCCATTGCAGACCTGGTTGAAAGTGGAAATGAGGTAATAGTTGTACACGGGAATGGGCCTCAGGTGGGAATGATAAATCTTGCTTTTGAAGAAGCATGTGATAACTCAAATGAAGATATTGAAATGCCATTTCCTGAATGTGGTGCAATGTCACAAGGATATATAGGCTATCATCTGCAAAATTCTATCAGGATTGAATTGTTGAAGCGTGGAATTAGAAAAAACGTTGAAACAATTATAACACAAGTAATAGTTGATCCAAATGATGAAGCATTTAAAAATCCAACTAAACCAATAGGAAAGTTTTATAACAAAGAACAATTAGAGAAATTGGGAAAAGTCAATTATATAATGAAGGAAGATGCAGGAAGGGGATATAGAAGAGTAGTCCCTAGTCCTAAACCTATTGATATAGTTGAAAAGGAAGTTATAAAGAACTTGATAAGTAACGGGGATATAGTTATTTGTGCTGGAGGAGGTGGAATTCCTGTAATTAAGGATGGAGATTCACTGATAGGAATTGCAGCAGTAATTGACAAGGATTTTGCTAGTGAAAAGGTAGCTGAGTTAATCAATGCTGATAAACTTGTTATTTTAACAGCAGTAGATGGAGTATGTATAAATTATAATACAAAAGATGAAAAAATGTTAAGAAGTATATCAGTTAATGAAGCTAAGAAATATATAGAAGAGAAACAGTTTGCATCAGGCTCAATGCTTCCTAAGGTATTAGCTGCATTACAGTTTGTTGAAAGCGGAAGAAATAGAAAGGCTTTAATAACATCACTAAGCAGGGCTAAAGAAGCGCTGCACGGACTAACTGGAACAATAATTGAATAAGAAGGAGGAGGATGATACATCATGAAATCAGTATTTCAAAATCGTGACTTATTATCAACAACAGATTATTCTAAGGAGGAATTAATGTTCTTAATAGAATTTGCAGAACACTTGAAATATCTAAAGAAAAATAATATTCCTCATAAATATTTAGAGGGAAAAAATATTGCATTAATTTTTGAAAAGCCTTCAACAAGAACACGTGCATCCTTTACTACAGCAGCTATTGATTTAGGAGCACATCCTGAATATTTAGGAAAAGGTGATATTCAGTTAGGGAAAAAGGAAAGTGTTAGGGATACTGCTTTAGTATTGACAAATATGTTTGATGGAATTGAATACCGTGGATTTGAGCAGGAATTAGTGGAAGAATTGGCTTTTTATGCAGATGTACCTGTTTGGAATGGGCTAACAAATTCAGAACATCCAACACAGATGCTAGCGGATTATATGACAATAAAAGAAGAATTCGGAACATTAGAAGGAAAAACAATTGCTTATATGGGAACAGGTGATAATAATGTATGTAATTCAATTATTATAACTGGTGCTATTTTAGGCGTGAATGTTAATGTTGGATGTCCGAAGGAATTGAATCCAAAAGAAGAGGTAATTAAGTTAGCAAATAAATTTGCAGAAAAGTCAGGAGCTAAAATCAATGTATATAATGACCCAGTAGAAGCAGTAAGAGATGCAGATGCAATTTATACTAATGTATGGGCTGCAATGCACGAAGAAGCTATTTTTGCAGAAAGAGTAAGATTGAATAAGCCATATCAAGTTAATGCAGAGTTATTAAGCAATGTTAAAAATAAAGATTATATATTACTTCACTGTCTTCCAGCATTTCATAATTTAGAGACATCTCTAGGAAGAGAAATATATGAAAAGTATGGAGTAAAGGAAATGGAAATGACAGATGAGGTTTTCTATGGACCACATGCTCGTCAATTTGAGCAGGCTGAAAATAGAATGCATACAATTAAGGCGGTTATGGCGGCAACTTTAGGTAATTTATTTATTCCAAAAGTATAGGAGGGAAGAAAATGAAAAAAAAGAGAGCACCGAACACATACATAATAATATTTTGTGTAATAGTTGTAGTTGCTATTTTGAGTTGGATTGTACCGGGTGGATCATATGAACTTGATGAAGCTGGTCGTGCTATAGCAGGAACTTATCATTTATCTGAATCTAACCCTCAGGGATTATGGGATATTTTCATGGCTCCTGTAATTGGTATGATTGGTTCTGATACAATGAGCGGAGCAATTGCAATATCATTGACTATCATGTTATTTGGTAGTTTCTTAGAAATGATGGATGAAACAAATGCCATAAAACTATTTTTAAAGAGACTTACAGAAAAAAATCAAAATAATATGTATGCTTTAATAACTATATTAGTTATAGCTATGGGTATTTTTGGAACTGTTGAAGGAGCATACGAGGAAGGCTTCGTATACCTATTAATGTTTATCCCTGTAATCCTGGCACTGGGCTTAGATACAATGGTTGCGGTTATGATTGTTGTATTTGGTACTCAAGGAGGTTGTTTGGCATCAACTATCAATCCATTTTCAGTAGGAATAGCATCTGATATAGCAGGAATAAGTCCAGGTCAAGGAATAGTAATGCGTGTTATTATGTTTATAGTATTCATGGCAGGTATTTCTTGGTATATCTGTAGGTATGCTAAAAAAATTAAAGATAACCCTAAAAAATCACCTCAGTTTTTTAGAAGGGAAGAGGACCTTAAAGAATTCCCAGTATCTAATGAAACAATTGAAATGAGTAAAGAACAGAAAAAAATACTAGTTGTATTTGCATTAACATTTATTATCATGATAATCGGGTTAGTACCATGGACTTCATTAAATTCAAACTGGACTTTCTTTGCTGATATAACTAATTTTATAACAGGAATACCTATTTTAGGTACTATACTAGGTAAGGGAATGGTGCCATTAGGAGATTGGTATTTTAATGAAATATCTATGTTACTGATTGTAATGACTTTTGTTGCAGGTTTCATTATGCATTACAATGCTGAAAAGATAATAAATATATTAATTAAAGGTGCTTCTGGAATAGTATCTACAGCATTTATCGTACCTTTAGCAAGAGGTATTCAAGTAGTTATGGATAATGGATTGATAACTCCAACAATTCTACATTTAGGAGAAAATACTTTAAGCAGCTTGCCACCTGTAGTATTTATATTATTGAGCTTAGTATTCTACTTGATATTAGCATCACTTATTCCAAGCTCAACTGGCTTGGCAGCGGCTACAATGTCCATAATGTCAGCACTAGCAGGTTTTGCAAATGTACCTCCTGAGATAATGATAAATGTGTATTTAGTGGCTTTAGGATTAGCAAAAATGATAATGCCAACATCCATAGTGGTGATGACATGTACTCAAGTTGCACATATAAGTTATGGACAGTGGATAAAAACAAATATTAAATTCATAATTGGTTTATTAGTATTATCAGCTGCATTCTTAGTAGCAGGAGTACTAATAGCATAGTTAAAGGAGGATAAATATGTCAAAAGTATATGTACCAAATGCGACTAATGTTTTAAAAAAAGTTTTGGTTTGTTCACCTAAATATTATGTATTCAATGCGATTAATGAAATAACTAAGAGCTGGATGGAAAAAGGAGAAACAGAACAGAATGATTTAATGGTTGAAGAGTGGAACAGACTTCTTAAAGCATACAGAGATAATGGAATTGAAGTAGTAGAAGTAGAAGCTAATCCTAAAATGGAAGTTCAGACTTTTGCCCGTGATTTCGGAGCAATGGTTAAGGAGGGTGCTATTATAGGTAAATTCAGGCACCCTGCAAGACAGGTAGAGACTAAAGTGTATGAAGCTAAATTAAAAGAATTGGGAGTGCCTGTTATATGCAGATGTAATGCTGGATGTTTTGAGGGTGGAGATTTCTGGATGATAGATGAACATACATTAGCATTTGGATTAGTAGACCGTACAGATACTGCAGGGGTTGACAATATGAGAGAACAACTACAAAAATTTGGATATACAGTTGTAGGAGTTCCTGTACCACCTGAAAATTTACACCTAGATATGGTATTTAATATCGTAGCACCTAAAGTATGTATTGCTGCAACAAAAGAATTACCATATTTCTTTATAAAAATGTTGGAACGTAGAGGATTCAATATCATAGATGTTCCATCAGAGTTAGTAGCTAAACACGGCTGTAATGTACAGGCTATAGGTAATAACAAGGTAATCGCTATAAAAAACAACAAAGAGGTTAATGATAAGATTCGTGAAGCTGGAGTAGAGGTTATTGAGGTTGATTTATGTCAGATTCTAAAAGCAGGAGGAGGTCCCCACTGTATGACATTCCCAATTTATAGGGAGGAATGATGATATGAAAGTATTAATAAGCGACTATGTTGCAGGCTTAATGCCTACGCACGATTATGAATGTAGTATTTTAGAATTCAGTATACCTGATGTAGAAACTGAAGTTTATGTTTATACAGATGAGAACAGAGAGGAATTTCTAAATAAGATGGAAGATGTAGATGCGCTTCTAACTGCATTTATTAAAATTGACAAGGAAGTTTTTGATAGAAGCAAGAAATTAAAGTGTATCTCTATTAATGCAACTGGTTATGATAATGTAGATTTAGAGGAAGCTACAAAGCACAAGGTAGGTGTATTTCCAGTAGGCGAATATTGTACCCTAGATGTTGCAGAGCATACAATTGCACTTATGCTGGCATTAAATAAAAATTTAAAGCATTATATAAAGGATATAGATGAGAAGCATATTTGGAAATACAATTCTGTAGACAACCCTGTAAGAATAGGAAATCAGGTTCTAGGTATATTTGGATTTGGGAAAATAGGAAAGGCTGTTGCTAAATTAGCTCAAGGCCTTGGAATGGAAGTCATTGCACATGATCCAAATGTGGATAGAGATTTAGCTAAAAGTATGGGAGTTAAGTTAGTAGATAAAGAGAGTGTATTGAGAACAGCAGATGTCATAACAAACCATATGAATCTTGATAAATCCAATACTGCATATTTCACCAGAAAGGAATTTGAGATGATGCAGAAAAAACCAATATTATTGAATCTAGGTAGAGGCATGAGTATTAATGAGGATGATTTAGCTTATGCCTTAGATAAGGGATTGGTTAGGGCAGCAGGATTAGATGTTTTATATGATGAAAATCCAGACTTGAAATATCATAAATTAGCTCATAGAGAAAATGTAATAATCACACCGCATTCAGCATTCTTTTCATATGACAGCATAAGGGATCTTCAAAGGATTTCATGTGAAAATATAGTTTATTATCTTCTTGGGAAGAAAGATAAAGTTTTTAAATTGGTAAACGAACCATAGGATATCTAGCAAATATATAATGGGACTGTCTCGTAAATGATTTTTATTATTTACGTAGACGGTCCTTTTTATTTTTATGTATGATTATTAATAATTTAAGTAATTACTTTTAGCATAATTAATATAACATTTATTTGAATAAATTTTTAAAGATTTATTCAAATCTATTAAGTTTACTGTAAATACTAATAAAACGTATCCAATAATTACACTTTTTATTGCTAGTAAAATAAAATATAAAGTATACTAATAATAAGAATGTTTAATAAGGAGTGTTAATGTGAGTCGGATTAAGATATTTACTGGACACTTTGGTAGCGGTAAAACAGAGATTGCAATTAATTATGCTATTAAAATGGCTAAGGAAGGAAAAAAGGTAGCCTTAGTTGATATGGATATAATAAATCCTTATTTTTGTATAAGAGATATTAAAGAGATTTTAGTAAAGGATTACAAAATTAGAGTTATAAGTACAAAAAAGGATTTAGTTAATGCAGAACTAATGGTATTATCAGGAGGAATTTTATCGGTATTTAACGATAAGTCATATGAAGTTGTGATAGATGTTGGTGGAGATGATGTAGGTGCAAGGATTCTAGGAGTATATTACGAGTACTTTAAAGAAGAAGATTATTCAATGTATTATGTTTTAAATAATTCAAGACTAGAAACCTTAAATTGTAGAATGGCAAGTGAATATCTGAAATCTATAGAATTAGCTAGTAGATTAAAAATAACTGATATTATATCAAATACTCACATGATGAAGGAAACAGAATCTAGGCATATATTGAAAGGAGATATAGAAACTTTGGAGTTAGCTAAGTTTTTAAGCATTACTTACAAATACACTGTATGCACAAGGAATTTTGAAAAGGTGATAAAAGATAAGGTTAATGCAGAAATATTACCTATAGATTTATATATGGACATGCCTTGGGAATAATAAGGAGGAATTAAATGGCTAAGGTTATATTTAAAGAGGAAAGATGTAAAGGATGCGGGCATTGTATAAATATATGTCCTAAAAAAATTATAAGCTTTAAAGAAAATTTTAATAGTAAGGGATATCATCCAGCTGGAATAGAAGAAGATCTTATGACTCAATGTATAGCTTGTGCATCTTGTGGGAAAATATGTCCAGATTGTGTAATAACAATTGAAAGGTAGGGAGTAACTATGGGGGAAAAGTTTTTAATGAAAGGAAATGAAGCTATAGCTGAAGCAGCTATTAGGTCTGGATGTAAATGCTTTTTTGGATATCCTATAACTCCTCAAACAGAACTAATAGCATATATGGCAAAGAATATGGCAAAGGTTAATGGAGCTTTTTTGCAAGCAGAAAGTGAAATTGCTGCTATTAATATGGTTTATGGATGTGGGGGAACTGGAGTAAGATGTATGACTTCATCATCTAGCCCAGGCATAAGTTTAATGACAGAAGGAATTTCATATTTAGCTGCTGCTGAAGTACCTTGCGTAATTGTTGATGTTGTTAGATGTGGACCAGGACTTGGAGGAATACAACCTGCTCAATCAGATTATTTATTTGTAAATAAGGGGTTAGGACATGGAGATTTTAATTTACCAGTTTATGCTCCAGCATCTATTCAAGAAATGGTAGATTTAATTTCAGAGGCATTTGATGTAAGCGATTTATATAGGACACCTGTAATGATAATGGCAGATGGTATGCTAGGACAAATGATGGAAGGTGTTGAATTTAAGGAAAATAAAAAAAGAGAGTTACCAGAAAAGACTTGGGCAGCTAATGGGTTAGGAAAGAGAAGCAAGCATAATATAATAAATTCATTAGAGTTAAATCCAGAGAAACTTGAAGAGCTTAATATAAGACTTCAAGAAAAATATAAGATAATAAAAGAAAATGAAGTTAAATATGAACTATACAATTGTGAAAGCTCCTGTGATCTAATATTAGTTTCTTATGGAATCACAGCTAGAATATGCAAAAGCGTTATAAGCCTTGCAAAAAAAGAAGGTATAAATTTAGGGTTAATAAGACCTATAACTACTTGGCCATTTCCTAATGAAGCTTTTACAAAGACTTTAGGTAAAAGTAAACATGGTTATTTATCAGTAGAAATGAACTGTGGACAAATGGTGGAAGATGTAAAGCTATCTGTAAATGGAAAAGAAGAAGTTAGATTTTATGGTAGAACAGGTGGAATCATACCAACAGTAGATGAGATATACGAATATATAAAATCTATCATTGGAGGTATGTAATATGGGAATTGTTTATCAACCAACAAAGGCACTGTTAGATGTACCTACTCATTATTGTCCAGGATGTACTCATGGAATAATTCATAAATTAGTAGGAGAAGTAATAGAAGAATTAGGAGTACTAGATAAAACTATAGGAGTTGCATCGGTTGGATGTTCTGTACTCGCATATGATTATTTTGCTTGTGATATGTTTCAAGCAGCACATGGAAGGGCGCCAGCAGTAGCTACAGGTATAAAAAGAGCTAATCCAGATAAAGTAGTTTTTACTTATCAAGGAGATGGTGATTTAATAGCAATAGGTACTGGAGAAGTTATTCATGCAGCAGCAAGAGGAGAGAATATTGTAACTATTTTTGTAAACAATTGCATATATGGTATGACAGGAGGACAGATGGCACCTACTAGCTTAGAAGGACAAATTACTGAAACATCTCCATATGGAAGAGATGTTAAGGTGCAAGGCTATCCTATAAGGGTATCAGAAATGATTTCTACTTTAGATGGTGCATGTTATGTTGAAAGAGTAAGTGTAGATAATATTGCAAATTTAACAAAGGCTAAAAAAGCAATTAAGAAGGCTTTTAGCAATTCAATAGAGGGGTTAGGATATTCATTTATAGAAGTTTTATCAACATGTCCAACTAATTGGGGCTTATCTCCAAATGATTCTTTAAAGTGGCTAAGAGAAAATATGATTCCATATTATCCTTTAGGTATTAAGAAAGATTTAAAGAAGGAGGATAAGTAGATGCTAAAAAAAGAAATTATATTTGCAGGTTTTGGTGGACAAGGGATTTTAACTGTTGGTAAAATTTTAGCTTATGCAGCAATGGATAAAGGGTTTAATGTTTCATGGTTACCATCATATGGCCCTGAAATGAGAGGTGGAACAGCCAATTGTTCAGTTATAATTTCTGATGAAGAAGTTGGCTCACCTGTTATATCAGAAGCAGATGTAGTTGTGGTTATGAATAAGCCATCTTTAGATAAGTTTAGTAAATCAATAAAGAAAAATGGAACTTTAATAATAGATTCAGATATGATAAAAGGTGAAATAAAATTTAGTGATGTTAATGTATATAAGATAAATGCTGAATCAAAAGCCGAGAAGCTTGGAGATAAAAGAAATGCTAATATGATACTACTAGGATTCCTAATAAAAAAATTAAATATAATTACTGTAGAGGATGTTTTAAACTCCATTAAGAATCATGGTAAGAGAGAGTATTATGAATCAAATAAATCAGCAATAGAATTAGGTGTAAATATAGATATTTAAATTAAGCTTGCTTAATGTTAAACGATATTAGTAATAAGATAAATGTTATATGACGGTAACATGGAGCCAACGGACGGAACAAGGAATATACATTTCTAAATTAAGCTTGCTTAATTTTAACCGATAGTTACTAGAAGATAAATGTTATATGACGGTGACTTGGAGCAACGCGAGGTCACAAGGAATATAACATTTATCTTCTAAATATTTCTTAAAAATATATTAAATAATATTAAATTTATAATAATAGTGACAAAAAATAAACAAATCAGTCTATAATATATATAGAAGAATAATTTGAAAGGAGGGGGAGAATATGATTAAAGTAGATACCAAGAAGCATTGTAGTTTAAATAAGTATATAAGAGAATTATATTATATGAAACAAAATATAAATAACTCAAGAAAATATACAGAAGAAGAAAAAAGATTACTCACAAGCAATATTGAAAAGGATATCTATGATGCTTGGGAAAGAATAAAGTATGACCTAAATAAGAAAAAAGGATAATTACTATTATTTTTATACTTATTTCAAAAATAATTACAGAGGAGTATATCTTAATGATAAATGAATTCAAAATTAATGCTAAGTATGATAGCTTAGTAGAAATAGTAATTAATAATAGTAAAGAAGTAAAAGAACATATGAAATCATGATAAGAAGTTAGAATTAATAATTATTCTAGCTTCTTATTTATTTTAAAAATGATACAATAAAAATATATTATAAATTTTAACAAGGAGGATAATATGTTTTTTATAGGTATCTTTGGCGTAGAAAATAAAGAAAAAGAAATTAAAATAATAAATAATCTTACATGTAAGAGTTGTAATAGATTAACCATGGGAAGAGTTATAAAGCATTATGAATTTTTCCATTTCTTTTTTATACCTATTTTTAAATGGAATGAAAAATATTATGTAGAATGTGGAAGCTGTAAGAAGATATTTTCTATTTCTAAAGAAAAGGGAAAGATGATAGAAAGAGGAGAAAATATAGAACTAACATATTGGGATTTAAATGAGATTAATAATTCTTATGGATATAATTATAATATAAATAATATTTGTAAGAATTGTGGAAAAGTAGTTGATTCAGAATATAAGTATTGCCCATACTGTGGATATAAGATATAAGATATAAGTTGGAATAAATATTTAGAACATCTTCATAATACCTTCAAAAGAATTTGATAAAGTTTGTATAAATCAATATAACTTAATATTAAGAGAAGGAGTTTAACATGAATAATATTTTAATAATTGAGGATGAAGAAAGTGTAGCTAATGTACTAAAGGCATATTTAGAAAAAGATAATTATAATGTAAGCGTATGTAACTCTGGAATACAAGCTTTAGAAATTTTTAAAGATATAGACTTTCAACTTGTTATACTAGATTTAATGCTACCAGATATAGGTGGAGAAGAGGTTTGTAAAATTATAAGAAAAATTTCTAATGTTCATATATTTATGTTAACATCAAAAGCTAGTCTGAATGATAGGATTATGGGCTTAGATATAGGGGCTGATGAATATTTAGTTAAGCCATTTAGTCCAAGGGAACTTACAGCAAGGGTGAATGCTCTTTTTAGAAGAATAAATACAAGTAAAAAAATAAATGATATTTTTAATGATGGAATTTTAAGGATAGATTATGAAAAGAGAATAGTTGAGGTACATGGAAAAGAAATACCATTTACACCAAGTGAGTTCGATATTTTATATACCTTATTACTTAATAAGGGTAAGGTATTATCAAGAGAGCAATTAATTGAAAAGATCTTTGGAATTGATTTTGATGGATATGATAGAACTATAGATGTACATATAAAGAATATAAGAAAGAAAATAGAAGATGATACTAAAAATCCAAAGTATATAATAACAGTTACAAAAGTAGGATATAAATTTGGCGGTGATATTTAAATGCAAAGTATAAGAAAAAGACTAAGTATATCATTTTTAATATCATCGATATCAGCAATTATATTAATTATATTATTTGTTAATTCAACTATTAATAATAAATTTAATAAGTATATGATAGATATTCAGGATAAGAGAAATGAGAGAATAGTTTCATATTTTGAAGAGGTTTATAAAAGGGATAAAAAATGGACCAATAACTCAGCTATTGAGGTAATGCATGAAGCTTATATGAGCAATTACTGTTTAACTTTAAGAGATTCTAATGGAAATGTAGTTTGGGGGATGGATCCATCAGATATAAGAAATGCTAGTCATTTTAAGAATATGACTACGGAAGATAACGGAGTATATGTTACTAAAAATTTTGATATTGTTGTAAATGGAGAAATTGTAGGTAGTATAGAAGTTGGGCAGTATTCTTCTGTATTATTAACAGAAGAGGATATGGAATTTAAATCATCTATAAATAAAAGTATTGTATTAAGTGGAATAGTAACATTATTGATTATAATTATAATAAGCTTGTATATTTCAAAGCAATTATCAATTCCAATAAAAAAGGTAGCAAGTATATCAAAAAGACTTTCAAGAGGAGACTTTGAAGCAAAATCTAATACAGAAAGTGATATTGAAGAAATTGAGGAATTAAGAGAGAGTATAAATATATTGGGTGAGAAGCTAAAGAATCAAGATATGTTAAGGAAGAGGCTTATATCAGATATATCTCATGAGATAAGAACACCACTTAATGTTCTTCAAAATAATCTAGAAGCAATGATAGATGGGATTTTCCCAGTATCTAATCAAAGGTTAGCTTCTTTAAACGATGAGGTAGTGCGATTTGGTAAGCTACTAAATAACCTAGATGTATTAAAAGAATTTGAAGATGAAAGTATTAATCTAGAACTTGAAGAAATTTTATTAGATGAATTTGTTATTGAATTAGTCGAAGATTTTTATTTGGAATCTAAGAGTAAAAATATAGATTTTGACTATAATATAGAAAAAAATGAATCTTACATTATTCTTGGTGATAGACATAAGTTAAGACAAGTATTTATAAATTTAATAACTAATGCAATCAAATTTACAGATAGAGATGGAAGTGTAAGAATTAATTTATATAAAGATAATAATAAGGTAATAGTGGAAGTTATAGACACAGGAATAGGAATAAAAGAAGAAGATTTACCATTTATATTTGAAAGGTTATATAGAGGGGATAAAAGTCGCCAAAAAATAGAAGGAAATGGAATAGGATTAACTATAGTAAAGAAAATATTAAGTTTACATTATGCTAATATAGAAGTAGAGTCTAAAGAAGGCAGTGGAACAATATTTAAGATTATATTTGATACAATATAGAAAAGGAGCTGCCTAGGCAGCTCCTTAAAATTATCTAGTTGAAACTAATATATTTATTTACAATACTATCAAGATTTATATTATCCATGTCAGCAACAGCTTCGATTATATTAAGAATTTCCCCGTTCTTAGTTATTGCATATCCTCCAGGAGAATCAAAGTTTAATGGTATTTCGAATATTGACTTTTGTCCAACAAAGGAAGTTACTGTACTTCCATCTTTGATACTAGATATTGTAAATTCACCTTCATAATTAGTATAATTAGTTAAATCTATTGTAAGATTAAAGTCTAAATCAGTTTTAGCAACTAATATTAATGGTTGGATTTGGTTACCAACACCGCTTATAATGGCTGTTTGGAATTCCTCAGTTACTTTGGAAGTTGTAATTAAAGCTTCTGGATAAACTGGTGAATCATTTAGTGGAACAGCACAACAGCTAGGTCCATTACTTGCACTAGGAAGCGAAGGATCATTCTTAGATGTATCTACTGAAGCGAGGTCATCAACTACTTTAATAACTCCTCGAATCATTCCCATCCAACAACTGAAATTTATATCTTTATCATCAGGCGTAAATTCTATTACATTTTCTCCGCTCTTAAGTTTTTCTTGAATATTTAATGAGTTAGCTACTATAGAGTTATTGCAATAGTTAAGGCTTTCACCATTAATTACCCACTTAACAGGAACCCCCTTTTGGACATAAAATACATTAGGACTATAACCATTATTATTAGCAGTCATATTTATAACTTGAACTCCATCCTCTATTACTGCTATGGATGAATCATTACTAGAATTTGATGTATAGGAATCTTTCATAATAAAGGTTAATGGGTTTAAATTTATTCCAGAAAGAGCTAAGCCTCTATTACCCATTATAACTCCTAGTACTATAATAAGAACGCCACTAAGCTTAAGAAGTTTTTTAGTATATCCTTTACTTAATAAACCAGAGATTGCCCCGAAAGTAAGCATTAGAGGAACTGTACCTAAGGCAAATATGAACATTGATAAAGCACCTTTTAAAGCACTTCCAGTACCGAGGGCAAAAAGCTGCATAGTCTGTAGTGGACCACAAGGCATGAACCCATTTAAAAGTCCTACAATAAAAGGAGAATTAAATTTTCTTTTATACTTAGATAAGAAGTTAGGTATCTTTATGCTAAACCTTCTAAAAAATTTGAAGCCAGATATGTTTAAACCCATTATAATCATAAATATTCCTGCAAATATTTGAATAAATGCTTTTGCAGAAATTGATAGTGAAAATACTGAACCTATACCACCTATAATTCCTCCTAAAATAGTATAAGAAATAACTCTTCCAAGGTTATACAATAGAGAAGGAGCTATTGCTTTAAATTTAGATTTTTTTTCACTAGCAAATGATAGGCTTTGAGAAAGCATTATACCTCCACACATTCCTACACAATGAATAGAAGTAAATATTCCAACTATAAATAAAAAGGCATATGAAGCATTGCTAAGTTTCGATTCCATATCAAAACCGCTAGTTCTAGAGCCTAAAAATAATATAATAAATATTATTACAAGTATTCCTATAAGTTCAAAGTTGCTTGAAGATTCAGTAGGGTACCCAGCCTTATTTATAGATTTTTTTATTTCATCTAGTGTACATAGATTATTATCATATTCAATTTCTAAGGTTTCTTTAGTATAGCTTGCCTTTGCATTCATTACTCCATTAATTTTTTTTACAGAGTTTTCAATTCTTTTTTCACATGACGTGCAAGTCATTTCATAAACTTTGATTTTCTCTTTTTTAATACTCATGATATCCTCCTAATTACTAATTAAAAAAAGTATATAAAATAGTTGTGTTATTTTTATGAAGATAATTATTATCAGTAAATAAATGGATGAATAGAAATTATAAATAAAGCTTATTATATAATTTGGAGATATATAATATTTAATGATAATTACTATTAAATGAAAATTATTATAAATTGTGTGGAAATTCAGAAAAGTGTATGATATAATTAAAAAAAACACATAAGGAGGAGAAATTTATGTATAAAAAAATAGAATTGTCATATGATTTTAATGCATTAGAACCATATATCGATGAAGAAACTATGAGAACACATTATGGTAAGCACCATACAGCATATGAAACAAATTTAAATAAGGCTTTAGAAGGTCATGAGAAATTTACAGAAGGAAAAACATTAGAACAATTATTAAAAAATGTTGCTGATTTACCAGAAGCAGTAAAAACAGCAGTTGTTAATAATGGTGGTGGAGTATCAAACCACAATCTTTATTTCTCAATACTTTCTCCAAATCCAAAGAAGGCTCCAGAAGGTAAATTATTAGAAGAAATTAATAAAACTTTTGGTAGTGTGGATAATTTAAAAGAAGAATTAAATAATGCATCAGTAACTTTATTTGGAGCAGGTTTTGCATTCTTAGTTAAAGATAAAGATGGAAAATTATCAATAGTTAAGAACGCAAATCAAAATTCACCATATATGGATGGTTTAGTACCAGTTCTAGGTATTGATGTATGGGAACATGCGTATTACTTAAAATATAAGAATTTAAGAGCTGATTATGTAAAGAATATATGGAATGTATTAGACTGGGGAAAAGTTGAAGAACTTTACGAAGAGTCTTACAATATATAAAATTAAAATAAACATAGTATAAAGTAAAAAGTGCATCTAATGGTGCACTTTTATTTTTTAGTTTAAAAGTGTATTTATTAATTTTACTATGATCTGATAATAGAATGGTAATAAGTAAAATTACTTAGATGAATAAAAATTACATATTAAGGATAAGTTAAAATGAACTACTAATAAATCTATATATTGTAGTAAAACGTAAAATAAAGGAGAGAAATTATGTATAACAAAATAACATTACCTTATGATTTTAATGCACTAGAACCTTATATAGATGAAGAAACGGTTAAAACACATTATAGCAAGCATCTTCAAACTTATGAAACAAATTTAAATAAGGCTCTAGAAGGATATGAAGAGTACACAAAAGGAAAAACATTAGATCAATTAATAAAAAATATTGCTGATTTACCTGAAGAAATAAGAGCAGCAGTAGTTAATAATGGTGGAGGAGTATCAAATCACAACTTATATTTCTCGATACTTTCTCCTAATCCAAAGAAGGAGCCAGAAGGTAAATTACTAGAAGAAATTAATAAAACCTTTGGAAGTTTAGAAAAGTTGAAAGAAGAATTATCTAATGCAGCTATATCTCAATTTGGATCTGGATATGGATTCTTGGTTAAAGATAAGGATCAAAAACTATCAATAGTTAAAAGAGTAAATCAAAATTCACCAGTTATGGATGATTTAATTCCAATTCTAACTATTGATGTATGGGAACATGCATATTACTTAAAATATAAGAATTTAAGAGCAGATTATGTTAAGAACATATGGAATGTTATAGATTGGGAAAAAGTTCAAGGTCTTTATGAGGATTGTCATAACATATAAAAAGTAAATTAATAATATTAGTATATAAAGAAAGTACATCTATACGGTGTACTTTTTGTATTTAGCGAATGCTATATTATATATAGTCATTATAGTTAATTAATATCAGTACAAAATATACTATTCTATAATATATTTGGGACTCATTTTATTATTAGATATTGGAATTTCTCTTTTACAGTTTTCACATTCAAATGTATTTTGAAGTAGTGTTTTTTTGAAAATTGTATATTCTCTACAATAAGAACATCTACAGACAGTTTTGTAGTTAGGTTTATAAGCGAAATGATTATTACATCTTTCACAAGTAACTATACCTGTTTCATTAACCCCTAAAGTTGTATTGCAGTGAGGACAATTGACATTATATTTATATCCACTTAATTTTGTATCAATAAATCCACCTAATGCTTTTGCACCTTCTGTTAGAGCATATTTCAAACATTCATCTAAAAAGCCCATTGTAATCCTCCTATTTATTTACGTTGGTAATTAATTGTGATTATAGAATGCATTATATAATGAGGTTTCATAATTTTCAATCAAATAATTAAAGATTGGAAAACATAAGCTATTAAATAATGAATAATTATGATAATATCTTTATAATATATAATTAATAGAAGTATGAGGATATATTAAATGACAAATTTTAAAGCTTACTTAAATGAGAATAAAAGAAATATAGTTAGAAATAGAGCAATTTATTTATTTTTGACTTTAATTATAATGTTATTAGGATTAGCATCAAGAAAATATATTGCTTATTTACCTAGCTTTATAGGTAAGTATGCAGGAGATATCTTATGGGCAACTATGGTTTATTTAGGATTAGCTTTTTTATTTAATGGATTTACTATAAAAAAGATTACAGTATTGTCATTAATATTTTCTTATGGAATAGAAATCTCACAACTTTATCAAGGAAATTGGATTAATGAAATAAGAAGTACTTTAATAGGAGCATTAATATTAGGACATGGATTTTTATTTTCTGATTTAATTTGTTATACCATAGGTATATTTATAGGAATATTGATAGATAAATGTACATTTAATATAAGGTTTAATTAATATAAGGAGGAGAAATATGATAAATTTTGCACATAGGGGAGCAAGCTCTGATTATCCTGAAAATACAATACTTGCTTTAAAAGAAGGAATAAAATCAGGGGCAAGTGGGATAGAAATTGATGTTCATAAAAGCAAAGATAATAAACTTGTTGTTATCCATGATGAAGATATAGAACGTACTTTTATGGGAAGAGGATTAATTAAGGATTTTACTTTAGAAGAACTTAAAAGCTTTAAAAATAGAAAAAAGCCTTTTAGGGATAATGAAGAATGTAAAATACCTACATTAGAAGAAGTCTTAGAATTAGTAAAAGATACAAATATTATTTTAAATATAGAATTAAAAACAGATATATTTCACTATGAAGGAATAGAAGAAGATGTAGTTAATTTAATAAAAAGTTATGGAATAGAAGATAAAATTATAATATCTAGTTTTAATCATGAATCAATAAAATTAGTAAAATCAATTAGTAATATAAAAACTGGTGTGTTATATTATAAGCCTATTAAAAATGTAGTTGAATATGCTAAATCTCTTGGTGCTTACTCAATTCATCCAGACTTGAAACTTGTGTCTGAAGAGTTAATTAAAGAAGCTCACGAGAATGATTTAATGGTTAATATATATACTGTCAATGATCCTATGCATATGAGATTATTAATTAAAAATGGAGTAGATGGTGCATTTACAGATTACCCAGGACTATTAAATGAAATCTTAAAAGAAGATAAATAAAACATAATGGAGCTGAGTTAACAGCTCCATTTAAAAACATATCTATTTTAGAAACTCCGCAAGGAGTTTCCTCCTTAATTCTACATTTTACATTCTACATTATACATTAAAACTATATCCATATGTATTTTTATGTTTATAAGTATAGAATATAGAAAATGCTAAAGTTAAAAGTTCTGCTAAAGGAACTGCAATCCATATACCATCTACTCCCAATATACTTGGTAGGAATAATATTCCTATAGATAAAAATACAAAAGTTCTAAGTACAGATAGTAGTGCAGAAACTTTACCGTTAGATAAAGCTGTAAACATTCCAGAAGCAAATATATTTAATCCGCATAATAGAAAGCTTAATTGGAAAGTATTAAACCCATCTAAAGTAATGTTAAAGACTTCAGTACCATTTCCTGCAAAAATAGAAATTACTCTTGGACCAAGTACCTTTGAAAGAACAAAGGTTACTACAGAAAATAATCCAATAATAATATAACTATAGCTAATAATTTTTGTTAATTCATGTTTATCTTTTTTTCCTAAATTATAGCTGATACGAGGTGATGCACCAGAAGTAAATCCTAGATATGCTGCAGCTAATAAAAATTGAACATATAAAATTATAGTTATTGCAGCAACACCTTCTTCACCTAAATGCTTAAGCATAATTATATTATATAAAAATGTAGTAACTGCAGTAGAGGCTTGAGTAACCATTTCTGAAGATCCATTACTACAACTATTAATAATAGTTTTAATATTAAATTTAGGTTTTACGAAATGTAGGTTATTTTTCTTATTAAAGAAATATACTACACCAATAATTGATGGTAGTAAGTATCCAATAGAGGTAGCTAATGCAGCACCAACTAAGCCCATATTTAGAGGAACTATAAATATATAATCTAAAACTATATTTGTTACTCCACCTATAATAGAACTTATTAATCCAAGCTTAGGCTCTCCAGCTGTTATTAAAAAGTAGTCAAAAAGCATTTTTAAAATAAGAGCAGGAGTAAATATTAACATTGTTACTATATAAATATATGCATTTCTATATAAACTTTCAGTACCACCAAGTAAGTATATAATCTTATCTATAAATATAAAACAAAGTATTGCGATGACTATACCTGATACTATGGATGTTAAAACTATTAAAGTGAAGTTTTCTCTTGCTTCTTGATTTTTTCCCTCTCCCATTAATTTTGCAACTATTGCACTTCCGCCAGTAGCTAGCATAATGCTAATACCTATTAATAAAGATAAGATAGGAAATACTATATTTATTGCAGATAAAGCATTAGATCCAACATACCTAGATACAAAAATTCCATCTATAATTGTATAAAGAGAAAAGAAAATCATCATTATGACTGAAGGTAATGTTAATTTAATTAAGTTAAAAAAAGTAATTTTCTTTCCAAGTGAATTAGTCATTTGAGCCTCCTATATTAGTTAAAATTTCACTTTTTCTATATTAAAGTATCAAGTACAGGGGAGTCAATAGGAGGATTATAAAGAAGATCTAGAAAAAATTTAGTTATGATTTAGTAGAAGGGTATATTATATAGTTTATTTTCAAATTATAAAAATAGATTATTTAAATAAAGGAGAGTTAAGTATGAAGGTATATAATTATTCCCAAAGCGATGATTTAAAAGCTTGTGTACTATGTTATCCAGTTAATTTTAAGATAATAAATAAAAGCAGTGAGTATTATAACAAGATAGATTATGATTTAATGTATAGACAATATAATAATTTTATAAATACTTTAAGTAAAAATAGTATAAAACTATATTTTATAGATATAAATAAAAATGCTACTCAACAAGTTTTTGCTCAAGATATAGGATTTGTAATAGATGATGTACTTTTCATAAGTAAAATGAAGCAAAAAGAGAGACAAATTGAAACTGAAAGTTTTATGAGTTTTATAAAAGATAATAATATAAAGTATTATGAAATGACTAATAATATAGAAGGCGGAGATGTTCTAAAGTATCAAAATGTTGTTTTTGTAGGAATAAGCAGTAGAACAACTATTGAAGCAGCAAATGAGCTTCAAGAATCTTTAATAAGTATGGGAAATAATTCTAAAGTTATTCCAATAAATTTTGATGCTAGTAAAATACACTTGGATTGTGTTTTTAATACCTTAGATAAGGATAGTGGAGTTATATCACCTTATGTTTACGATAGAAAGATAATAGAAGAGCATATTAAGAATTTATACGAAATATCTAAAAAAGATGCAGATAATTTTGGAACTAATTATGTATACTTAGGGAATAGAAAGTTAATAAGTAGTAATAAAGTTGTTAGTGAATTACTTGAAGAAAAAGGATATGAAGTTGAATATGTAGATTATAGCGAAATAATTAAGAGTAAAGGAAGTTTGGGTTGCTCAAGCATGTTTATTGAAAGGATATAAATCACACAGATATACCAACAAATAGTGTTAATATACGATACCAACTTCTATATATTTACAAAAACTGAAAAATAATATAAAATAGAAAATATTGTATATTTATGTTAGGGGTAATTATATGAATATTTTGGTATTAGAAGATGAAGTTAATCAAAGAGAAATGTTAAAAATATGCATTGAGAAAAAATTTTTAGATGTGAGGGTATATGAAGCTAGGACTGAAGAGGAAGCAAAAAAAATTATAGAGAATGGGGATATAATAGATTTATTTTTTCTTGATATTAAATTAAGGGAAGGATCAGGGTTAGATTTTGCAAAATATATAAGAAAAATAGAAAAGTATGAGATAAGTCCAATAGTTTTTATTAGTGGGCAAGTATCATATATAGTTGAAGCCTTAAAGGAAGTTAATTGCTTTGATTATTTATTAAAGCCATATACTATTGAAAGGGTATATGAAATAGTAGAAAAGTTTTTAAGGCATTTAAAAAAGAGGGAAAATAATAATTATATTTTTTTCAAAGATGTAAATGGAGATCAAATAAAAATATATCATAAAGATATTTTATTTTTAGAATACTACTTGAAAAAGTGTATAATACATACCAAAATTGGTTCTATTAATATAAGAACAAGCGGTATAGAAAATATTATAAAAGAAATAAACTATAAAAATATTATAAGAACACATAAATCCTATGCTATTAATTTGGATAATATGAAAGACGTAAAAAAAGTTAATTCAAAGCTATGGGAAATAGGTTTTTATAATTATGATAAAAAGGCTGATTTAAGCTATAGTTTCAGAAATAATTTATCAATATTAAAATAAGATTTTAATTAAGAGATAGAATTCGTGAAGAATTCTATCTTTTTTTATGGATTAAAGATAAGGAGTACTCCACAAGCATCCCCGGGCATAAAGTAGATAATAAGATATCTAGCTTTAAATGAGTTTATAAATTCATTTAAAGCTTAATTTTTTGCATTTAAAGCTTATATTTACCAATAAAGATTATTCTATTATATAATTAGCAAGTGGGATTTAAGAACCCCACAATCGCCCTCGGACACAAGCAGATACTTAAAGCTTAGGGGGAGGGAAGATGAAAAGTATTTTGTAATAAGGAAAAGATAGAATATTAATAGCATATATAGGATTCTTTAATTTAATTTTTATAGGAAGCGCAATACTAGGGTTAGGTACAATAGCAGGAGCTGCAGTAGGAGGAGTTATTGGTGGAATACTTGGGTGTTGGTTCTCAGATGCGACTACAGGACATTTAAACATGGACGCTTATTATTTTATAGGAAATGGATGGATACCAGGAAGAAGAAGCTTTTTAATATAATTTAAGAAAGTAGGTAATAAAATGAAGAGGGCTAAAAGAGCTATTATTGTTGGTATATTAACTTTTATATTATTAATTGTTATAGCTATAATATTAGATAAGTTAAATTATCAAATAAATAATTTGCTAAAGGTAATATTATGTGGGATAATAGCTGCTTTAGCAGCTTATGTAGCAAATAACAAGTGGGATTCAGAGCATCCCACAAACACCCCCGGGCACGAGCAGATATAGATAAAGATACAAAGTAGAAAATGAG
>NZ_JASCQJ010000036.1:0-37982 GCF_033043255.1 Clostridium lamae
GTATTAGTATTGAAGATATATTTATCATTGATTTAAGGTTGGATGAAAAATATTCTTTTAGAAATAATGAAAGAATTATGCTAACAGATGATGAAAGTAAAATAGTTGTTAAAATTAATAATCATCTAAAGAAAATAATCGATATTTTTAAGAAAATACTTCCTGGAGTAAATATAAAAACAATAAATTCAGGGGTATATATAAGTTGTCTAGAGAAAAGGACAATAGAATTAGAAGAGAATGTATTAGAAAAAATTAATGATATTAAATATTTCCAAATTGAAGAAAAAGGTTTTAAAAATGAAGAGATTCATAGTAGCAATTTGGGAATAAGGTATTGTTTTAATAAAGCTCTTTTTAATAATAAAGACAAGCTAATAATAGTATTCTCTGCTTTTTCTGATGATAAGCCTAAATATAATTATATAAATACATTAAGAACATATGATTGTAATAAGCTCTATATATTAGATAACTATGGTAGTAAAGGTACTTATTATTTAGGACTTGATGGTAGTTTTGAGATTGAAACAGCAGTAATGTCCTTAATATCGAAAATAGTATCTGAAAATAATATAAAATTAAAAAATATAATAAGCATAGGATCGTCTAAGGGAGGAACAGCTGCACTATACTATGGGATGAAGTACAATTTCGGAAATATAATAATAGGCGCACCTCAATATAAGATTGGTACTTATTTATGTGATTTAAGTATTAAAACTTATGCAGATGAGATTTTTGGCGATAGAAGTATTGCGAATAGAATAAAGTATGATAATTTAATTAGACTTATTTGTAATAATAAATCAAATATATTTTTATTAACAAGTGATGGGGATAATCAATATGACAGGGTTCTAAAAAGTTTTGAATATGTGTCAGAAGAGTTAGGCCTGAATTTAAAAATAGATAAATGTGAAATAAATAATCATAATGATATTGCAAAAGTATTCCCAGTTTACTTAGAAAATAAGCTATCAAAAATATTAAAAGATAATAAATATAAAAGATTATTTATAAATAAAATTATAGGGTATTTAAATAAAAATTTAAATAAATATTAGATAACAAATTATGGAGGGATTTGTAGAAATGAATAAACTAAATATAATTGGACTAGGGTATATAGGATTACCAACAGCACTAATGTTTGCAGCAAATGGAATAGAGGTTGTAGGAACAGACTTAAATGAGAGAATAGTAAATAATTTAAAAGCTGGAAATCTTACTTTTAAAGAAGATGGTTTAGAGGAACTTTTTGCAAAAGCAGTTGAAAAAGGAATTGAATTTTCAAATGAGTACATAAAAACAAATAGATATATAATAACAGTTCCTACACCATACATAGAGGAAACAAAGAAAATAGATGCTAAATATGTAATATCTGCTGTTAATACTGTACTAGATGTTTGCGAGAAGGGAACAATACTAGCAATTGAATCAACAGTATCTCCAGGAACTATTGATAAGTTTGTAAGACCAATAATAGAAGAAAGAGGATTCAAAATAGGAGAAGATATTCATTTAGTACATGCTCCAGAGAGAATAATACCAGGAAAAATGGTATATGAATTAGAAAACAACTCAAGAACTATAGGTGCTGATAATAGAGAAGTTGGTATGATGGTTAGAGAGTGGTATAAGAGTTTCTGTAAAGGTGATATAGTAGTTACTGATATTAAAACTGCTGAAATGAGTAAAGTTGTAGAAAATACTTATAGAGACATAAATATAGCTTTCGCAAATGAATTAGCTAAAATCTGTAGAAGAGAAGATATGGATGTATATGAACTTATAAATATAGCAAATAAACATCCAAGAGTAAATATACTTCAACCAGGTCCAGGAGTTGGAGGACACTGTATATCAGTAGACCCATGGTTCTTAGTAGGAGACTATCCTGATTTAGTAAATGTAATATTAGGTGCAAGAGAAGTAAATGATTCTATGCCAGATCATGTTATAGATAGAATAAGAGAAATAATGAATGAAAATGGAATCACAGATATATCAAAGGTTGGATTATATGGATTAACATATAAGGAAGATATTGATGATATGAGAGAAAGTCCAACAGTTCAATTAATGGACAAGCTAGAAAGATATTTTGTAAAAGGAATCAAAACATACGATCCATGGATTGAGGAAAAGAAATACGAAGGTCAATATATGGATTTTGAAAGTTTTATAAATGATGTTGAAATTGTTGTAGTAATGGTAGGACATACACAACTTAAAGAAAACATGACGGCTTTAGAAAATAAATTGGTATTAGATACTAGAAATATTGTAAATATGGAAGGTGTATATAAGCTTTAGGAGTGATTGAATATTATGGAAAAGGCATTAGATAAAATTAATAAAGCTTTTAGCGGCGAAATGGGAGAGGCATTTAAAGATAAAACTAGACAAAGAATATTTTGGATGATGAGTAAGGTTCAAGGTGAAAATGTTCTAGATATAGGTTGCTCTCAAGGAATAACATCAATCTTATTAGGAAGAGAAGGTAAAAAAGTTATTGGAATTGATGCATTAAGCGAATCTATTGAGTTTGCCAATGAAGAATTGATGTCAGAAGAGCCAGAGGTAAGAGAAAATGTAAAGTTTATAAGCGCTAATATTGTTACAACAGATTTAGAGTTTAATAAATTTGACACTATAATTATGGGCGAGATTCTAGAGCATCTTTCAAATTGTGATGATTTATTGAAAAAGGCTTGGGAATTAGGCAAAGCTAAAAGCAGATGTATTATTACAGTGCCATTTGGTATAAATGATTATTTTGATCATAAGAAGACTTATTATTACGGAAATTTACTTAAGGATATTAATCCTTATTATGAAATAGTAGAAAAAAATTTTTGGGGTAAATGGTTAGGGTTAGTTTTAGTAAGAAGAGATATTATTGAAAAAAATAATGAGTTATTAATACCTATACAGGATTTACTTAAGCAAGAAGAAAATATTTTTAACATTGAAAGAGAACTAATTGATAAAGCAAGAGAAGTAAACAAATTATTAGAACATAAAAACTTAGAAATTGAACAAGTTACTAATAAGTATGAAGAACGACAAAAAAATTATTTTAAATATTACGATTCACTAATTGAAAGTAAAGATAAAAAAATATTTGAATTAATTGAAAAAAATAATACTGATACCACAGAGTTGTGGGAACGTATTAATAGTATGTATGAAAAAATACATAAAGAGAAGTGTAATTATGAAGATGAAAATATAAGCAAACAAGTACTTCAAATAAAATTTGATGATCAATACAAGAAGAATATCACTTTAGAAGAAAACAATAGTAAGTTAAGTGGTTTATTAAAAGAAGAAAAGAAGAGAAGTTCTGAAGCTGTAGGCAAAATAAATGAATTAAATCAGTTATTAGAAGAGGAACGTAAGAAAAATACTATATTACAAGATGAAAAAATTAATTTAAGTACAGCATTGAATGAAGTTAAAAGTATTAATTCTACAATTATAGATAAATTAACAGATGAGAATAAAAAACTACAAGAATTAATTAAATCTAAAGAGATACTTATTAATAATTTAACAGAAGAAAATAAGCAAGTAATTAATAAATATGATGAATTAATTATAAGTAATAAAGTAGAAAAAGCAAAAAATGAAGAAAAATTAAAAATCAAAGAAGATGAACTTATAGCAGCATATTATTTAGTTAAAGAAGGCTTAGAAAAGGAAGAATGTGCATTAGAAGCAATATCAGAAAAAATAACAGAGTTAGAAAAAATGGAGCAAATGGTTACTAGTTTAAGTAAGAAGTATAATTCATTAAAGAATTCTAAATTAGGAAAAATAACTGTGAAATATTGGAGTTTAAAAAGAAACGTAGGGTTGAAAAGAGGCAGTAAATGAATAAGAAACAAATAGAATCAAGGTTAATAGAAGTCAGAAGACTAAAAAATGAGATAAATAATAGAATCGAAAATATAAAAAAAAATAATTGTGAAAATATTGATAACTTAAATGAAGGAATTAGTATTGTAATTCCTTCATTTAAGGGGGAAAAATATATTTTAGATTGTATAACATCATTAATTAATCAAAACATCAATCCTGAACTTGTAGAGATAATTATTGTATTAAATGGCGAACTAGATAGTACAGAAAAAATATTAAATAAAGTAATTAAAGAAAAAAAAGTTTCTAATATTCATATTTTACATAGTGATAAAAAGGGAGCATCTGCTGCAAGAAATTTAGGGGTTAATTATGCAACTAAAAAGTATATAACATTTGTTGATGATGATGATTTTGTATCTAAAGATTTTCTAAAAATGATGTATAAATATGCTGATGATAATACTGTTGTTGTTTCACAGATAGTAGATTACAAAGAAAACGGTGAATTGATTAAGAATAATGCTATTAATGAACAAATAACAAAAAAATCAGGATTAGTAATAGATCCTTTAATTGATTTAGATAAAGTAGTTACACTAAATGCATGTAAGTTATTTCCTACATCAGTGGCTAAAAAGCTTAAATATGATGAAACTTTGAGAAGTGGTGAAGATGTAGTATATTATTGTGAAATGACTGCTAAATTCGATTTAAATTATATAGTAGTACCTCAACAAGATGATTCTATATATTTTAGAAGATTAAGAGAAAATTCGATTTCAAGAAGAACTATGTCTTTTGGATTTAATGTTACAGAAAGAATGGAAGTTATATCTAAATTAAATACGTTAGTTTTATTGACAGATAATTCAAAAAAACAAATATTTATTAAAAGAAAAATAAATGCACAATCAGTTTTTATAAATAACTATATATCATCCAATATTAAAGAGAGAGAGAATGTAATAAAAGAAATAAAAAAATATGATTGTATATATTTACCTTATGATATTATAAATAGAAATTTATCTAATAAGTTAGTAGTAAGTTATTGTTTCCCACCATATGTAGATACAAGTGGAAATGTCATGGCAAAAAGAATTCGTGAACAAAATGAAGTAGTTGATGTTGTATATAATGAAATGTCTAAAATAAGAAAAAAAGATACAAGATTAAATAGGCTATGTGATGATTTAATTGAAAATAGAATTGAAATAGCATCTTATTCAAGTTTTTCAAATTGGAATGCAATTAAGCAATTTTGTGAATCTGCTATGAATAAAATTGCACAGATAGAAAGTAAAAAAGGTCAGTATAAGGAAATTTATAGTAGAGCTATGTTTCCAGCATCACATTTTATGGCTTTCTATTATAAAATATATAATTCTAAGGTGAAATGGATAGCAGAATTTTCAGATCCTTTATTATGGGATATTAAAGGTAACATGAGAAATGCAGAAATTAATGATAATGATTTTATGGATAAATTAAATAGTATGCTTAAGAGCAAGAAAATAAAATCAGATAATAATAATAATAATAATAATTTATTTTATTTATGTGAATATATACCGTATGTTTTTGCAGATGAATTAATTTTTACTAATAAAAATCAATTATCGTATATGCTTGAAAAATTTCCAAATGAAGATATAAAAAAATTAATAAAGAAGAAAGCTATTATAAAGCCACAACCAACATTACCATTTGAATATTATAATTTACAAAAGAGCCAATACAAAATTGATAAAAATAAGGTTAATTTTGCGTATTTTGGTTCATTTTATGAAACGAGAAATTTAGATGATATTTTTGACGCTTTAGAAATAATACAAGAAAAGTATACTAATAAATTTACCCTTCATATTTTCACCAACGAAGTTGATAATTTGAAGAATAAAATTAAAGAAAGAAAAATTAATAAAGATATAGTAGTTAATAATTATGTTAATTTTATAGAGTTTTTAAACTTAACTACAAAATTTGATTGTTTAATTGTTAATGATGCAATAACTGAAGGTTTTAAAAGAATAAATCCGTATTTACCATCAAAGTTAAGCGATTATATAGGTAGTGGAACAGATGTATGGGGATTATGTGAAGAATCAAGTGTTATGAGTAAATATCCTTTGAAGTATAAATCTATCATAAACAATAATAAAGAAACTAATGAAATGGTTGAAAAAATAATAATTGAGAAATTGACTGATAAAAAACTTTAAAACAGCTAGGAGGAAGGACATGATACAGGATGAGTATTCAATGAATAAAATTTTTTTAGAATATATTGAAGAAGTGTTTATTGTAAAAAGATTGAATAATAAACAATTAATCGAAGTTGCAGATTATATGTTAGAAGGAAACTTAGTAATAAATGCATTAAGGGTTCCGTGTGGATTTACATATGAAGAAGAATTAAAGTTTAAAGCTAAATCATTAAATTGGAACTTAAAATATTCTAAAAATCCTAGTATGTGTCAATTATATTTACAATCATTTCAACCAATAAGGTATTTATTAGAGGCTTTCCAAGTAAAAAAAGATTTAAAGTATTTAAATTTAGCAGGAGAAATGATTAATAGTTGGATCGAGTATAATAAAAAACAATCAACTAATGAATTTAAATGGTATGACCATTGTGCAGCAGATAGAGCGTTAGTAATAATATATTATCAAATAATATTATTAGAAAATAACCAACCGATAAGAAAAGATTTAGAAGAATTATTAGTAGAACATGCTAAATTTTTATTTGAAGATGAGAATTATACAACTCAAAATCATGGTACTATGATGGATAGAACATTATATAGTATTAGTGTTTTCTTAAATAATAGTGAAAGTAAAATTTGGAGAGAAAAAGCTAAACAAAGATTAAATGAGTCAATTAACAGAGATTTTTCAAAAGAAATGATAAGTTTAGAAAATTCTCCTGAGTATCATATTTTTAATTTACAAATGTATATGAGTATAGAAAAAAAATTGCTTAATAAGTTTGGCGATACTATATGTGAAGACTTTAATGAATTAATTAAAATGGGAATAGAGTATATTGTTTATTTATCGAAACCTGATAAGAAGTTACCTATGTTTGGTGATGGAATAGAAATTGATATTAATAAGTTAGCAAGTGATGATTATTTTAAAGAAGATGAACAATTAAAATATGTATTATCAGATGGAATGATAGGACAGAAACCAAATGAAGTATTTAAAGTTTTTAAAGAGGCTGGATATTCATTTATAAGAAATACATGGGATATGAGCAACTTAGATAATATAACTTATTTAGGCTTCAATTGTGGATGCAAACTAAAGAATCATAAGCATGGAGATGACTTATCGTTTGTTTTATTTGCTAATGGTGAAAATATTTTTGTTGATTCAGGTACATATACTTATGAGGCAGGAGATTGGAGACGACACTTCATGTCTGCAATGGCACATAATACTATTATAGTAGATAATAAGACATACCCATTTATATTAGGAGATTCTGAAAAGGCGTCAATTATTGATTATGGAGAGACTGATGACTATTTGTTTGTTGTTGGTAAAAATGATATTTATCAAGGTGTAAATATTACTAGAACAATATATTTTGATAAAAATGGTGTAATCATTATTCATGATAATATTCAAGGACGCAGTGAACATGTATATTCTCAGTTATTCAATTTAGATTCTGGAATGAAAATAGCAAGTAAAAATGATAATCATATAGTTTTAGAAAATAAGAATAATAAAAAAATATCCTTAATACAATTGGGTAACAATGAGTTAGAAATAATTAAAGGAAATAAAAATACACCGAATATGGGATTGATTTCTCATGCTTTTGATAAATTAGAAGAAAGTACTACCTTAAAGTATAATATTACTGCAACTTCAACAGACTTTATTACTGCTATAGTATTAAATGATAATATTAATATTGAGTATGATGATGATAAAGTTAGTTATTATAAGAATAATAAAAAGACAGAAATTAAGTTAAAAACCTATATAAGAATGAATGATTGTTATATAAAAGCAGAAAAATTAGATTTTATTACATATAAGTTCACAGTAGAAAATATGCCAGAAGATTCAGAAGTTGCATGGTATATTATGAAAAATGAAGAAAAAGTAAATGTATATTGGTATAGAAAAGATAAAGAGTTAATTCATACTTTTGATAAAGCAGGTGTGTACAAAGTTAGATACTTTATAAAAAATAAAGAAGAAAAAACAATGTATGATTATGAAAAGGAAATTAATATAACAGAGGTAGATATTTTTGAAAAAACTGTTTTACCTTTAATTAATGAAAATTCTATTGAGTTAATAGATTCCAATATTGAAATAATATTAAGCTACATTAGTGGTGAGTTTAAAGAAAATATAGAAGAAAAAAGAAATATTATTGAAATTGCAGAATATATTTATGATGGTAATTTAATGATAGAATATGATAGGTTTCCTAGAAGCTTTTCATATGAACCTGAACTAAAGTTTAATATTGATTCTTTTAACTGGGATTTAAAGTATAAAATAAGCCCTAAAATGTGTCAATTATATTTACAAGCATTTAAGCCAATTCGATATTTACTTGAAGCATTTCAATTAAATAATGATAGTAAATATTTAGAGCTTTCAGATAAGTTAATTAGTAGTTGGATTAATTATAAAGAAGAAGATTCAACAGATAGTTTTAGATGGTATGACCATAGTGTTTCGGATAGGACATTGGTATTAGTACTATATCAATTGTTATCATTGAAATATAATAAAAACGAAAGAAAAGATATAGATGATATACTAATAAAACATGCAGAGTTTTTGTATAGTGATAATAATTATGTTACTCAAAATCATGGGGTTATGATTGATAGATCACTTTATGTTTTAGGAGTATATTTTAACTGTGAAAAACTAAAAAGCAAAGCCTTGTTTAGATTAAGAGAATCGATTATTAGAGATTACTCTAGTGAAGGGGTGAATTTAGAAAATTCATCATATTACAATATTTTCACATTACGTATATATATTAATTTAGAAAAGAATTTATTAAATAAATATAATGATACTTTAAGTGAAAATTTTAATGAATTATTAAGTAAAGCTATAGAGTATCTGGTTTATTTATCAAAACCAGATAAGAAGTTACCTATGTTTGGTGATGGTGATGAAGTAGATCTTAATAAAATATATATTAATAACTATATCACTGATAATGAATATTTTAGATATATGAAAACTAATGGTAGATATGGAAAAAAACCAGAACTATTATTTAAAGTTTATGAAGAGGCTGGATATGTTTTTATAAGAAATAGTTGGGATATGTCAGATATAAATAAGTTAATATATTTAGGTTTTAATAGTGGATATAAATTGAAAAATCACAAGCATGGAGATGACTTATCATTTGTATTATTTGCAAAAGGAAAGAATATTTTTGTTGATTCAGGAACATACACATATGAAACGGGACCATGGAGAAGACATTTTATGTCAGCCGTAGCTCATAATACTGTAATTGTAAATAATAAAACTTATCCTTTTATTTTAGGAAATGAAAGAAATACAGGTATAGTGGATTATGGAGAAACAGAAAATTACTATTATGTTGTTGGTAAAAATAATCTTTATGAAGGTGTAAATATTACTAGAACTATTTTCTATTTAAAATGTGGTTCAATTTTTATTCATGATAATATTGAAAGTAGTTATGAAAATACATATTCACAAATATTTAACTTAGGTGATGATATAAAGTTAGATAATTTATCAGATACAAATGTGGAGTTAAATAGTTATGATGGAAAAAGTAAAATTACAATGATGCAGTTTACAAATACTGAATTACAGTTAATTAATGGGGATAGTAGAAAAGTTAATGGAGGGTTAATTTCAATAGGTTTTGAAAAATTAACAGAAACAACAACATTGAAGTTTAATATTAATGGTACCTCTACTGAATTTTTAACTGGAATAATAGTAAATGATAATTTAAAAGTTTCTTACAAAGACAACATAATAGAATGTTTATATAAAGATCATGTCATTAATATACCTATTAAAAAAATGGTAATATATAGTGAAGAGTTTGTTAAAGAGGAGCAAATTGACTCTACTACATATAAATTTTCTATACCAAATCTAGAAGAAAAATCAGAAGTTGCATGGTATATTATGAATGGTAAAGAGAAAGTTGATGTTTTTTGGTATAGTAAAAACAATGAGATAATTTACACTTTTAATAAACCAGGTATGTATACAATGAGATATTTTATTAAAAAAGAAGATAATAAAACAATGTATAATTATAAAAAGCAGTTTAGAGTAGATGAGAAGAGTATTTTAGAAAATAAACTTTTAACAACTGTAGGAGATTATAGTTATAAATTTGTAAATCCTGTAATAGAAAATATAAGTGAGAATATTTATAAAGTAAAATTAAATTCAAAGTTAATAAATATGGAATATGCTTGGTATATTTTTAAGGATAATGAGAAAAAAGATACTATTTGGTATAGTAAGGAAGATTATATTGTATATAAGTTTGATGAAAGTGGAACATATGAATTTCAAGTATTTATAAAGGATAACAACGAAACAAAAAAAGTTATAAAGCTTACTCAAAAAATCATTATTTAAAAATGATATAAGATATATAGTGAATTAATTTATGAAAATATAATGAAGAAATGTTATCATCAAATTTATTACTAGAGATAGCTAAGTATTGTAATTTTGGTAGTACAGTAATATATCGTTGTGGAAGATCAATTAAAATTACTTAAAAGGAGTTTGACAAATAACATGAATAAGGTAAAAGTATTAAGTGTTTTTGGAACAAGACCAGAAGCTATAAAAATGTGCCCATTAGTAAAAGCATTAGAAAAAGATGAGAGAATTGAATCAATAGTATGTGTTACAGCTCAACATAGAGAAATGTTAGACGCTGTTACAGAAATATTTGATGTTAAGCCACAATATGATTTAAATATAATGGCTCATGGTCAAACTATAGTAGATGTATCTAATAAGGTTTTAAGTGGAGTAGATAAAGTAATAAAGGAATGTGAACCAGACATTGTTTTAGTTCATGGAGATACTTCAACTACATTAAATGCAGCATTAGCGGCATTTTACAATAAAGTTCCAGTTGGACATGTTGAAGCAGGGCTAAGAAGTGGAGATATATACTCACCATTTCCAGAGGAAGTTAATAGAAAATTAACAGGAGCAATAACTGCATTACATTTTGCTCCAACTAAAACTAATGAAAGTAACTTATTAAAAGAAGGTTTAAATAAGAATATTTATGTAACTGGAAATACTGTAATAGATGCATTATTAAGCGTAATAAATGAAGACCATAAATTTGAAGATGAAATTCTTAATTCTATAGATTTTTCTAATAATAAAGTAGTTTTACTAACAAGCCATAGAAGAGAAAATTGGGGAGAGCCTATGAAAGAAATATTTGAAGCTACTAGAAAATTAGTAGAAGAAAATGATTCAGTAAGAGTTATATTCCCAATGCACAAAAATCCATTAGTAAGAGATTTAGCTAGAAAGAGCTTTGAAGGTGTTGAAGATAAAGTAAAATTAATTGAACCTCTTGAATATGTTGACTTTGCAAATCTTATGTCAAAATGTTATCTAATAATGACTGATTCAGGTGGAATACAAGAAGAAGCTCCAGCTCTAGGAAAGCCAGTTATGGTATTAAGAACTGAGACAGAAAGACCAGAGGCAGTTGAGGCAGGTACTGTTGTGTTAGCAGGAATAGAGAAGGATAATATATTTAAAATAGGTAATGAGTTAATAAATAATTCAACTAAATATACTGAAATGGCACATTCAGTAAACCCTTATGGAGATGGAAAGTCTTGTGAAAGAATTGTTAAATTAATAAAAGAATATTTTAATTAATATATTCATGATTAATCCCAATAGGAAAAAGCTTTTCCTATTGGGTTATTTTGCAATATAAATAAATCTAGAAATTACAACAAGGATTAGTAAAGAAGAAACTTTGAAGAAGCTAAATAAGGGGGGAATGGGAATTGGGAAATAAAAAGTTACTATTAACATTAGGGGCAGGATATATGTGCACACAAATATCAAATGTAAAGAAAGTCAAAATCGAAGATGATTTAAACTTGCATGATAATGATAAGAATAATAAAAGCTTGAGCATATTTATATTAAATAATAATATTTATGAAAATCTGCTAGTATTGAATTTCAATAAAGAAGAAAATAAAGTGAAAATAGCTAATCTTAATATGGAGAGAGGTAGATTGAGTAAAGTTTATAATGAAGATGGAGAGATAGAAACTATAAAGTTACTTAATTCACAGTATAAGTTATCTATAAATAATTTTATTAAATTTGATTATAATATATTGGCTGATTATGTAGATAAAATAAAAGGAATAGATTTGAAAATCACTCCAAGAGAAGCTAGATTATTAAATTTAGAAGAGAGTCAAAATTGTACATATAATTTTACTGGAAAAGCTTTAATTGAGTATTTAAATCTTAATTATAAAGGTGTAGATAAAAATAAAAGGCTGAAGAAAATTTTTAAAGAATTAATTGATAGAATGTTTGAATGTTCAACAAAGGAATTTCTAAATATTATTTCTGATATAGTTACTAACATTGAAACAAGCTTAGGAACAAAAGAATTAGTTACATTAGGAATATTTCTTCTAAAAATGGAGACTAATAATATAGAAGAGTATGAGCTTCAACTTAATGAGATTTATGTTTAGTGAGATATTATAGATATATAATATGAGTTGTATTACTAAATATAAATTAAATAAATATTGCGCAATCAATACATATTATTTTCATATATAAAAGAATTCAAGTAGCTGTCGCAAACAGATAAAAATGAAAAGGTGTAAATTTTAGAAAATCCGCAAGGAGTTTCTTCTTTAATACTACATTTTACATTATTCATTTTACATTGTGCGACAGCACTTGATTTTTTTTAATTTACAACAGTTCCATACTCCAGTACTGCTGCTTTAATTGTCATTTCAGAAGTATTTTTAAGTTTATTATTTATAATTATGTTTCCATATGGGATTTTAGGATCAATAGTATTTAAAGATTCTATTTCTGGATACTTTTCAATCCAAGTTTCACTATTGTAGGGAACATCGCCTAGTTTCATAACTAAAGATTCGTAGTTTGTGCCATATAAGCCTCTATCATCAAAGGTAATTGATTTAAGGCAGTCTATTATTATATTTTCTTCTATTATATTATCTCTTCCTCCTCCAGCTAAAATAGCTAGTGGAACATTTTCTATTCTATTTTTATATACATGAGCAGAGCTTAGGCAGTCATCGAGATATATTCCAACTACAGTTTGCCCAAGTGAGTCATTACTTAAATCATGAATATAGTTTTTTCTAATTATATTTCCTCTATATGTCCAGTTCCTCCCTGAGTATATAGCACCGACATCATTTGTTTCTTTAGCTACATCAAATATTTCATTTTTTTCGATTACGTGATCATTTCCACCAAAGAGTATTCCTGTATGTGGTCCATCATATATTTTATTATTAGAGGCAGTGATGCCAACACCTTCTATATTAATAGCTGCACTATAAGTCTTTTTTATTCTTGAAAAATTATATATTTCATTTTTACCTATCTTTATATTGGAGCTAGTTAAAGTTATCCTATCACCACCACTAGCAAAGACTCCACCAGTACCAGTATTGTAAATTTCATTTTTATTTACCTTAGAGTTTGAAACGTTATTCATATATATACCATACTTAGAAAGGTTTCTAATAATACAATTTTCTATTTTTATGTTACTTGAATTTTCTATTAATATCCCATGATTTGTTGTATTTTCAAAGGTAATATTTTTAAATGATATATTTGATAATCCTTCTAAATTTATTAATGGTTCAGATATTAGTGATAGTTTAATTTCTGAATTTTTATCATTATCCTCTGGAATTATAAAAAGCTTTTTATTGTCATAATCTATGTAGTATTCATTTTCTTTATCTAATGCTTCAAAAACATTGAAGATATAAAACCTTTGATTTTCTTCTATTCCATAAGGAAGATGACCTTTTATAGTAAGTTTATTATTCTTAACTGACTGAATTTTAGCTGTGCTATCACTCCAATCATGATACCAGTATCCACTAACATAAGCATTATTATAATTAAAGTTTTTAGGAAGTTTTTCTTCTATATTAAAACTATATTGTTCATGTCCAGTTAAAGATTTTTTATTATTAATAGAACCAGTTAATATAAAGTTATCATTTGGATATCTAGCTATGTTTAATGCTTTATCACCTGAAAATATTTCAGGAGCATTATCTATAGAATTATTTTTAAGATTAAATGATATATTTTCTTTAGATAAATCATAGCTGTACACTTTTTTATCAGATAAATTAGAAGTATTATTAACTTCTTCAAGTTTCTTATTATCTAAGGTAATTCCTCCTGTTAAAAAGACTTTATCTTTATTTTCACCTATAAATTCAATATATATATCCTTATCTAATAAGTCTTTATTAGTTAGTTTAAAGCTTTTAGAAATCTTGTAGGTACCATTACCTAAATGAACTTTTATTGAGCCTTTAGTTATTTCATTATCCTTAATATTTTGTATTAGTAACTTTTTAAAACCATAAAGGCTTCTTAATGGGGAGGACTTACTACCATCATTATCATCACTACCGTCTTCTGAAATGTAGTAGATATAATCAGCTTTAAAAAATATGTTTTTAAAAGAGTGATAAGAAACAAATAATAATAAAAGTGCTGTAAGAAAAGTAAATAATGAATTAGTTAAATATTTTCTATGTGAATTATTTCTGTATTTCATAAAACCTCTTTTCATTAAAATATTTATACAAATAATGTACATTAAATTCTATTAAAATTTTTATAAAATTATAAATAGAAATTGAAAGTATACTACACTAATTGGTAAAATTTTTCAAGTTGAAATGAATTAATATTCAGAAAAAATGGTTTGATAAAGCAATAATTATAATATATAATCTAAATACATATATTATAATGAAACTTTTTAAAGTATGGCTTTATATAATTGATAAAACCATATTTTTTTATTTTTATGAAAGAGTAAGAAAAAGTTATTTAAATTATAAATAATCTTTGGATTAATTCTAGATACATTAGAAAGGAAAATGTTTAATGAACAAGTCAAAGAGAGTGGGTATTATCGTAACTATAGCCTTCATTGCTATCGTATTGATTGTTGCTTTTACAAATAAGAATACTATAGATAACTATGAAATTAATGAGTCTTTTGAGAAAATAGACATCAGAAATTCTGAATATGATGTTAGTTTTGTCCTTGTTCCTGATGGAGAAGGTAAGGTAGTAATTAAGGGAAGTAATAAAATTAATCATACTGTTAATGTAAAAAATGATACACTTACAATAATACAAAATGATAGACTAAGTTGGTATAAACATATTAGAATTGGCTGGAGAGATACTATGTCAATTACAGTTTATTTGCCAGAAAGTGAATATATGTCTATTAACTTAAAAACGGCAAGTGGTGATATTGAAATTCCAGATAATTTTAGTTTTAGAAAAGCAGAATTGTTAAGCACTAGTGGGGATATATCCTTTATGAGTAATACAAGTGAATTATTATCTGTTAATAGTACCAGTGGAGATATTAACCTAAAAAATTCAGAGGATGGTTCTATAATGGCAGAAAGTACTAGTGGAGAAATTACAGTGGCAGATATGTCCACTTCTGAGATGAATATAAAGACTACCAGCGGAGATATTAACATAAAAAATTCAGAGCGAGGTTCTATAATGGCAGAAAGTACTAGTGGAGATATCATAGTATCAGATACGTCTCCTTATGAGCTTTATTTAAAAACTACTAGCGGAGACATTGAAACAAATTTTGTTAAGGTCAATGATATAGCAGTACTTGAATCAAATAGTGGTGATATAGAAATTGATAAATCTGATGCAACTTCATTCAATGTTAAAACAAAGAGTGGTGATGTAAAGGGAAGAATTTTATCTTCTAAGAAGTTTATTACTGAGACCAACAGTGGTAAAGTAAAAATCCCAGATTCAGATCCAAGTGCAGGTATCTGTGATATCACAACAAGTAGTGGCAGTATAGAAATAGAAATTATACCATAAAATTAATAAAGGCAAGGTGGAGTTTTAGATTTACCTCGCCTTTGTTTTTTAGTAATTATTTTGCATATGCTAAAATTTATAAATATTGATTAAAATTTGGGAAAGATATATATTTATTAAAATATGCTAGAGAATAGGTATAATTTAGAAAATATTTGATAAAATAAAAATGATAATGTATAATATAAATAAACATATTATACTAAAATTTTCCGGAAATATGGCTTTATTGTATCTAATAATAGAGTCATATTTTTTTAGTTGAAGGAGGAGAAGTTATGTCAAATAATAATGAAGAGAGAAAAATAATTCTTGACTTAGCAGTTACACTAGATGGTTTTATTGAAGGGAAAAATGCAGAGACTGACTGGTGTATCATGGACCCAGATATGAACTTTAATGACTTTCTAAATCAAATAGATACTATTTTATATGGTAGAAAAAGTTATGATATGTGGGGAGAATATACTCCAAAGGCTGAAGATTCTGATGCAGAAAAAGAAATGTGGGAATTAGTTAATAGTAAAGAGAAATATGTCTTTTCTAGAACACAAAGACCTGCTGATAGTAAAGCAATATATATAAATGAAAATATTCTTGAAGAAGTAAATAAATTAAAGAAAAGACCAGGAAAAGATATATGGCTATATGGTGGATCTAGTCTTATTACTACATTTATAAGTTTAGGTCTTGTTGATGAGTTTAGATTGTCTGTCCATCCTATAGTTTTAGGAGAGGGAAAGCCATTATTTATGGATATAAAAGAGAGACTGAATTTAAAATTAGTTAGTACAAGAACATTTTCTTCTGGTGTTGTGCAACTAATTTATCATAGAGGTTAATATGATATAAAAGAGCAGTATGAAATATTTATGCAGAAGCCTATAGGGTTTATAGTCTTTCGTATTGTTATAGTACAATTATATTAGATTGGAGAAAAGTAGATGAAGTTTAAAAAATATATTGTTGGAATATTATGTGTGTTTTTTCTGGTATTTATGATACTAATAGGTCGAGGAAATATAGGAGTGTCAAAAAATAATATAGAAAAGGATGCTCGAAAAGCACATAGGATTCCAGAAAAATGGATTACAGCAAATGATGTTAATAACAATTTGGGAGTTTTACTTTTCTATTCAGAAGACTTAAGCAAGTTTACTTTCTCCATATATCAAAACAAACAAGGTTTATCATTTGGATATACTTTTCGTTCTGGTGGAGCTTTGCCAGAAATTTCTGATGAGATTCTAAAGGTTACTAGTAATGGTCATGGAGAGATATTTTTATCTTTGAACAAGATGGGTGTATCAAGGATAGAAATATATGATGGGGAGCATACAAAAGAAATATTAATTGAAGACAATAAACCTTTTACAGTGATAATACCAGAAAATAGTGGTGAAATTAAGTTTTATAATATTGATGGACATTCATTACCTGAGAATATTGTTAAAGAGCGACCATTATAATTGTGTTAGAAGTAATTTAATATAATAAGAAATGTATTAAAGAGCAATTTAAAAGGAATATCAGATTTTGATGTTCCTTTTAGTTTCAAACCCATAACATTATAACAAATAAAAGATTTTATGGAATATAATTGAAAATGGTGTTAATATATTATTAATAGATTGGGGAGAAACTGAAATTATACATATTTCTAAAAATTAATAATAGATATATAGAAATTTAATGGGGGGTCTATAGTGGGGGAAATAATAATATATGGAAGTAACTACGGGACAACACAGCGTTATGCTGAAGAATTATCAAAAAGAACTGGGATAAGGGCAATTTCCTATGAGGGGGCAAGCGATATCGCTACATTTGAAACCATAATTTATTTAGGGGGATTATATGCAGGTGGGGTAAAAGGATTAAAGGATACCATTAAATTGATACCTAAAAGTAATCAATCTAAAATTATTATTATCACAGTTGGATTGGCAGATACTACTGATGAAAAAAATACTGAACATATAAAAAGTTCTATAAAAGCCCAAATTCCTATAGAGATTTATGATAAGGCTAAGATATTCCATCTACGTGGTGGAATTGATTATGGAAAGCTAAATTTTAAGCATAAATTAATGATGAGGCTTCTATATAACAAAACAAAAAAAATACCACAAGAAAAGCAAACAGCAGAAGTAAAGGCAATGATTGAAACATTTAATAAAAAAGTAGATTTCGTTGATTTTAATAAATTAAATCCAATAATGGATGCAATCTAAACAGAGGAGGCAAGATAAAATGGAGTTTTTCATAAGACCAGTAGATATTGGAGATGGTAAAGGAATAAATGCACTTAGGCGTATGCCTGGAGTGTTTGAAAATATACTTGGTATTCCTTCAGAAAGGGTAAAACGAAATGAAGATTTCGTTGTGAATATGGATGCTAACCAACACCAATTTGTAGCTGTAACAAAAAATGCAGATGGTGAAGAGGAGATTATTGGATGTGCGGGTTTAAGTATTAATGCAAATCATCGTTTAAGGCATAGTGGTAGCATAGGAATCATGATTCATAAGGATTATCAAAATATGAAGGTTGGTACTGCTTTAATGAAAACTCTACTTGATGTTGCCGATAATTGGCTTATGCTTATTCGTGTTGAATTAACAGTTTTTGAAGATAATAAAAAAGCTATTCATCTTTATGAAAAGCTTGGTTTTGAAAAAGAAGGTCTTAAGCGTTTTGCGGCTATTAGAAATGGAAAATACGAAAATGAATATTTAATGTCAAGGATTAACCCTTCATATATTAAATAATTCTACATTTTTAATTAAGGAGCTGCCTAGGCAGCTCCTTGTATTTATAGTTTTTCAATTAATGAAGCATACATATAAGCTTTAGTAAAGCTTCTGCTTCCACATTCCATACTTCTTACTTTTCCCATCGTACTATAATACTCATAATATGGAACAGTATTGATTTTTCCATTGAATATCTCATACTTTCTTAATGCGTTAAACCAAGTTTCCACTTCATCTTCACTTAACTCATAATATGCTTGAGGGATAAATCCAACTAAATCTTCGCAATTTTCACCATAAAGAAGTTTAATATTCATCCCATTTGCTCGACATAGTTTTATAGCTTCTGTAACTGTGTAGTGAGTGTAATAATGTCTTGGGTGCATAGTTCCACTATGATGTGTTAAAACTAAATCTACTTTTTCTTTAGTGAAGTAGTCAGCTAAGATTTTAGCAAATTCTGCTTCTGTTGGAAGGGCTTTTGATGAATATCCTAAAGGTACACATTCAGCATTCATAGCATTTGCTACATTTATATTTTGATTAATTAAATCTTTAATATATGCATCATTTTCTTCTTTAGTAGCATTTGGATCTTCAAGCCTTCCCTGAGTAACATGCATAAAGGTGCATTTAGCTCCTAATTTGGAATATTTTATTATTAATGGTCCACCTATTAACTCTGCATCTAATGGATGAGCCCCTACACTTACAACTCTCTTTATATTGTCCATAATATCCTCCGAATCTTTCAATTTATATTAATATAGAAACTAAATAAGTTTTTTACTATATAAGTAGTAGCTTCTATAGATTTCAACTCCATGTCTTTGATAAAATCTCATTCCTGCTCCATGAGTCCATAAGAAGTATAGATAGTAGAGTTTATTTTTCTTCATATCATCCATCATTAAGTTAAATAAAACTCCGCCAATACCAGTGCTTCTTAAGTCTTCTCTAACACCAAATGGACCAAATCTACAATCATTGCCATCCATTTTTCTCATACAAAATCCAACTACATTATCATAATTATCTAGAGCAAGCCATATAAGCTTTTCAGCCTCATAATTTTGCATAGCCATTAATGCATTTCTCTTCCAGCCACCACCAAAGTTCTTCCCAAGGAAGTCCAAAAGGTCTAATGAATATTTATAGTCAAATTTTTTGAATATATATCCACTTTGCTCTAACTTGGCCTTTTTCTCAATTATTTTATCTGGAATTTTATAGTCCCATAAACTTCTTTGCATACTTACTGCTTCACCAGTATTTTTGTAATTTAGTTTTTCAAAAAAGCCTATAGCCTCTTGATAGCTATCAACATCTATTCCAGGGAAGAAATAATTTGGGCTGTATGAAGCAAGTATTATATTTTTAGTTCCTTTTGATAATAATTTTTGTTCTATTTGCGCTACTAATTGCTTACCTATATTATTTTGTCTGTGATTTTCTTTTACAAAAATTATATTTATCCAAGCTTTTTCTGGTTCAAGCCCTCTATCTAAATAGGGGACTTGTCTCTTAGTAGCTAATATAAATCCTAGAACTTCTTCATCTTCTACGGCTATTAATGCAAGCTCGGTATTAAAATTATCATCAAATAATACTTGTTTTCTAAATTCCTCTATTGAAATAATATCTTTTATAAGACATTCATTCCAAAGGTTAACTACTTTCTCTTCATATTTTTGTGAGTAATTAATGATTTTCATATACTTCCTCTATCCCTTCAATTTCCTTTTTCATTTCTTGTCTTTCTAAAGTTTTAAAGAATGGATAAAAAATTAATCCAAGTATAAAATAGTTTGCAATACTAAAGAATAGTGCAAAAATACTACCTCCAGTACCTAAGTATGCTCCAATAGGTGCTGGAACTGTCCATGTAACTTGAGTAATAATTGGTGGTATCATTGGAATTATTGCAGTAAATATATATGTCCATATCCATAAGAAGGAGAATCCAAATACCCATGGTATAAATAGTATAGGATTTAAAACTAGTGGTAATCCAAACATTACTGGCTCTGCAATATTAAATATTGATGCAGGTAATGATAATTTTCCAAGTGTACTATATCTTTTTACCTTTGATCTAGCAGCTAAAAATGCAATTGGCAATACTGAAATACGGATAAAGTAACCACACCATTCTGTAGTAAATAAGTTTGGTATTACTTCTGCACCAGCTTTATATGCTTCCATATTTTCAGTTATCATGGTTGTCCAAATTGGGGCCATAACACTTCCAACTACGTTAGATCCATGAATTCCAGTAAACCATAACACTCTATCTAAGAAGAATGATAAAAATTGTGGTAGAGGGGTTTTACCTGCAGATACAAGAGGTGCAAAAACTTTATTCGTTATAGTAGGTATATCTAAACTTAGTACATGTGATATAAACCATGAGATTAGCAATACTACCATAGATGGTATTAATGCTGTGAATGCATCTAAAACCATAGGGGGTACGCCTTCAGGAAGCTTTATAGTAAAGTTTTTATTTATTAAGAATCTATAAATTTCTACTGCGATTATTGATATGAATAATGAAGAAAACATGCCTGAACTTCCAAAGTTAGCAGCTTCTATTACTAGCTTTCCATCTTCAGTACTAAACATAGGAAAGAACATCAAAAAGCTTAAGAATCCAATTAAAGCTGTCATTATTGGTTTTATTTTAGAACCACGATTCTTATAATATTCACCTAAGAAATATCCAGTTACAATTGATATACATACTGATAGAAGGCCTAAAGTAGAATTAACTCCAGCCCAAAGCTTTCCAGCAAATGGGGCAACTATTTCACTCCAACCAGGAATAGGCAAGGCAGCTACTAAAATCAATAATGAACTAAAAATAAGAATTGGCATTGTAGTCATAAATGTTTTTTGTATTACTTGTAAGTATCTCATTTCGGATATTTTGATTAAAGGAGGTGCGAGACGCTCCTCAATAAAGTTTGTGATTTTTTCCATAATCCTTTCTCCTTTTTAATAATACTAAGAAAAACATTGATTTAATTAATATAATAATAATTTTGATATTAGATATATAATTTCCTGAAGCCTCCTAGAAAATATTTACAATTTTATAATAGCATGGATTTAAATTAAAATAAATACTTTTTCTCACTAATTTTGAGAAATTTCCCAAATGTAAAAAGTATGATATAATATTTAGTAATATATGGTTATAAGGAGAGAAAAAATTATGAATCCAATGGATGTAATTTTGTTACATGAAAATGAGTTTACACAGTCAGAAATTAAAATAAAAGAATTGATTTTTGGTAATCCTGATATAATTGCTTGCTTTCCATTAGTTACAGCAGCGTATAAGATGGGTGTTTCAAAATCAGCTTTATTAAGATTTTGTAAGAAGTGTGGATATGAGGGGTTTTCAGAGTTTAAGTATGAATTATCAAGGTATATACACTCTGGAAATATTGAAAAGAATACAGATGATTCTTCAAAGGAAATCATTAAATTATTTATTGAAAAACTAGCAATAATTAATGAAAGTAATTTGGATAATAATATTGAAGCATTAGCAAATGAAATACTAAATGCAAATAAGATAAAAATATACGGATTACATGAAACAGGATTAGCAGCAAAACACCTTCAGTATAGATTGACAACTATAGGTATAGATTCAGAGAGCGTAACAGATAACAGCTTAATAGCAGAGAAGGCTTTATTCTCTACCAAAAAAGATTTAAATATTTATTTTTCATTATCTTCCTTAACTACGATTATTAATGAATCTATAGAAAACTCTTTAAAGAATAATTGTAAAATTGCATTGATAACTCAAAATAGTAAATCTAGGTTTTCAAAGTTACTATCTAATATAATAGTTTTACCATCATTTTCATTAACTAAAGATAGCTTTTTCATTGATAGCCAAGCGTTAAATTTTGTGTTTATAGAATTATTAATCAACAAATTGTCTAAAGTTTTAAATAAATAATTATATGTATTAATATTCATTTCATAAAAAGTTCAAAAATTTAACTACTGAACCATGATAAAATAGTTGAGTGATTAAGTAGTTAGGGGGGACTTATGCGAAATGAAAAAATTTATATATTCAACTTTATTCGGAATTATGTTAGCTGCTTTAATGATTGGCTGTTCAAGTATGCCAATAGATGTAAATACAGGCAATCAACAAGAAGTAGTAATTGTAAATAAAGATAAAGAAAATGAGACAACAGTAGAGAGTTTAACTACAGAAGATACTGATGTTAAACAAGATTCAAATGGTGATAAATCTGAACAAATTTCAATTGATAGCACAGAAAATATATTTGAAGGATATAGATTAATTGAAGTTTATGGTGGAGATCTATCTGGATATAGGGAACCTAATGTTGTAGTTGATATAGGGTTTGGAGATAGAGAATATTATGCTTTTACGAATGAATATGGGCAATTAGTTAAAGTAATAGCAAAGGAAATAATCTTACAAGACGATTCAACAGAACCTGTTAATTCAGAGGGAAGATATTATCCAGATGAAGCGAAAGTTCCAGGAGTTGAAAGTTCGACGTTGGACGAGGGGCATATTATAGCAGATTCACTTGGTGGGGTTTCTAATGCGTATAATATAACTCCTCAGAATAGTACACTTAATAGACATGGGGACCAAGCCTATATGGAAAAGGCTATAAGAGATGCTGGGGGTTGCACAGATTTTGTTGCAATAATAACTTATCCAGATACAAATACACAAATACCAAGTCATTATAGCTATACATACACAATCAATGGTAATGTAATTAGAGATGAATTTGATAATGTGAATCCTGATGAATACAATGCAAATTTAGAAACAAACAATTCATCTAACAACTCAGGCTCTACTAGTAATCAAAGTAGTAATTCTACAGGCAGCACTAGTAACTCTGGAACAGTATATTGGACACCAAATGGGAAAAGCTATCACACTACAAAGGGTTGCTCAACTTTATCTAGAAGTAAAACTATTTTAGAAGGAACAATACAAGAGAGTGGAAAAACTGATCCATGCGATAGATGTCATTAATATATTTTAATTAGTCCTCAAGGGAGAAGTCCTTTGAGGATTTATTATATTAAATTAAATTAATATAACTCCAGGTGTAGTTCTCTATGTTTATTAGAATTTATGGAAATAACAAAGTTAGATACTTACATAAATTATCTGCTAATAAAACAATAATATAATTTGAACAGAAGTAAAAAATGTCGAAATAAAAGGAAATAAGTTGTCTAAAAATGATGAACGCTTTTTGTAGAAAAATAATATAAATATGATATAATTTTAGTATAACAAAAGTTGATTTTAGCGCTATATTAGACAATTCTGTAAAACAATTTTAATTTGCAATAAGGTGTATAAACATATTTTAATATTTTATTATGAAGAATATTAGATACATTAGAGGAAATTAAATTGTATAATTTATATATTAAGATATATAAATAAAAAAGGGGCATTATTATGGTATGTGTGCATTCCTCTTTGATTTGAAATATTGAAGATGCATCTCAATCAAGGGGAATGACAATAAAGATATTAAAGCAGGTAAAATAAGGGGATAAAAAAATTAATATATACACCACATTACCTAAATGGGGGGTAATATAGGGTGTTGATATGTGAAGTAAGGGAAAAAGTAAAAGAAGCAAGTCTTTTAACTAAGGAACAAGGGTTAGATATTGAAATTTATTATGGTCAACAAGTTGATTTATGGGGAAATTAAAAAATAGCATGTATTAAAACATTTATTGTTTTAATACATGCTATTTTATTCTATTCAATTACATCATATTTTCCATAAAAGAATACGATTCTAGTGAGGCTTGGAGCTCATTATGGACAGCAACTTAGGTTAGAAAATTTAATAGGCAATGGTCAAAATTCCATCGCCTATTGTATTAACACAGTACAATAATTTCAATAGGTGTAGTTTGAGCTGGGATACTTCTCGTAGTTGCTCCATAAATAACAAGAAGGTTGTGATTAGCTGGGTTTTGAGAAAATAGCTGCCCATTTCTAATAACCATTAGTGTAGAAGGTGATATATTGAGTTTAAGCTGATTATCACTACTAATAAACTGAGAATTGAAATAGCTTACCTTGATATTAGGAAATGATCTGGTTTTGTGCATGACAAGAGCTCTGTATTGTGGAGGGTATATTAGTATAACAGGAGCATTACCATCATAATAGCCTGTTACCATATCACCTGGAAGAAGTATTTCATTATTCAAAATATAGGTATCGGGAGACACAACAAAATTAGTTGTATTACCATTATCATCCTGAATGGATATTTGCTTATAGCAGCCTAAGGTTTCCTTTGATTCATTGATCCAAATATCATCTATAGCGGTTATAGTACCGGTAATTGATAAGAAGTTAATCATTATACCTCCTAGGAATATCATCTATTAAATATAATTTATTCTTAATGGTTACAAGGTGTGTTTAATTAATTATCATATATTCAGTATCTTGATAATGTGGTTTCTTAAATATGGTAGGTGGTAGTTGTCAATAATAGTTCATATTAAATAAAAAATATGCTAAAATGTGCATATAAAGAAAATAAATATAAATAAAATAGGGGTGAGTTTTTGGAAGGAAATATTTGTGAAGATAAGGTGATATATCTAGATCATGCAGCAACAACAGCAATTGATGATGAAGTTCTTAAAGAAATGCTTCCTTATCTAACTAATCAGTATGGTAATCCATCTTCGATTTATAGTCTGGGAAGAAAAAGTAAGAGAGCTATAGAAAAGGCAAGGGATCAGGTAGCCACTGCTATAAATGCTAAGAAGAATGAAATATATTTTACAAGTGGAGGAACAGAAGCTGATAACTGGGCAATTAAAGGTATTGCTGAATATTATAAAAATAAGGGCAAGCATATAATAACTTCTTCTATAGAACATCATGCAATAATAAATAGTTGTAAACGATTAGAAAAGGAAGGTTTTGAAATAAGCTATTTGCCTGTTGATAAAGATGGCAAAATATCAATTGAAGATTTAAATAAAGCTATAAGAAAAGATACGATTTTAATAAGTATTATGATGGCAAATAATGAAATAGGAACTATTCAGCCTATAGAGGAAATAGGGAAGATAGCTAGAGAAAAGGGAATAATATTTCATACAGACGCTGTACAAGCTATTGGTTCAATACCTATAGATGTTGAGAAGTTAAATGTTGATTTATTATCGATGTCATCACATAAATTTTATGGTCCCAAAGGCGTAGGTGCTTTGTACATCAAAGAAGGGATAGGAATAAAATCACTTCTAGATGGTGGAGAACAAGAAAAAGGTAAGAGAGGAAGTACAGAAAATCTTGCTTCTATTGTTGGAATGGGAAAGGCTAGTGAAATAGCAAATAATAATTTAAATGAATATCAAGAACACATAAGAACTTTAAGAGATAAAGCCATTAAGGAAATTCTAAATAGTTTTCCAGATACAAAGTTAAATGGACATTCTACTGATAGATTGCCTGGAAATGCAAATATCGTATTTAAGGGAAGAGAAGCACAATCAATGATAGTAAAGTTAGATAAAATGGGATTTGCAGTTTCAAGTGGTTCAGCCTGTGCAGTAGGTCTGCCAAAGCCTTCATATGTATTGAAAGCAATAGGACTATCCCATGAAGAGGCACAATGTTCACTTAGATTTACCTTTGGTAAAGAGAACACTATAAAAGATGTAGAAGGATTAGTAGAAGCATTAAAGAAGATTATATAAAAATATATAGTAATGAATAATTGTATTATTGAGTTAGTTGTTTATTAAAACTACTGGATAAATGAGAATTTATGGAGGCGATAAATATGAAACTGTGGGCATCACATTGTGTTTTCCCCACACCTGATATATGTAGAACTGCAACTTATTATGAAACGCTGTTGGGGTTTCGGAGAGTTGACTATTTAGATGCAAATGAGAAACATATATGTTTGTATAGGGATGGTGTTGAATTTATATTGACACAGTCAAATGGGCAAAAAGTCATTCCAAACCGAAAGTTATATGGATACGGTGGAGACGCTTATGTGATTGTTAAAGACCAGCAAGCCCTTCAGGATGAGTATGAGAAAAGGGGTGTCAAAATAGTTCAACGACTTCATAAGACAGATTATCATAATAAAGAGTTTGTAATTGAAGATATTGATGGAAGATGGATATATTTTGGAATAAAGGAATAAGATAAAGTCCATTTTCCATTATACATTTAGTAAGCTAGGTAGTAGCTTACTATTAAGGGGGTATTGGGATGAGAAACATTTATGGAGAACTTATAGATAAATTAGAAGAGAATCATAGTATGGTAATGGTAACTAAGCTTTCATCTAAAAATGAGAAGAGAATAGATAAAATATTAATAGATTTAAATAGAGATAGTTTATTAGGCATTGATGATGAAATGAAAAATGCAATAGATGTAGCAATAGATAAAAAGATTCCTAAAAGTTTTATTAATAACCAAGAGGAATTTTTAATAGAGCCTTTTTTCCCGGAAGCGAGGTTAATTATATTTGGAGGAGGAAATATTTCAGAACATCTTGCTGATTTAGGAGCCAAAATTGGATTTAAAGTAACTGTTGTTGATGATAGATTATCTTATGCCAATAAAGAAAGATTTCCATTAGCAACAGAGGTAATTTGTGAGAGCTTTGAAAATGTCTTTGAACAAATAAGAGTAAATAAAAATGACTATGTAGCAATTGTTACAAGAGGTCATAAATATGACAAAGAATGTCTTAGGGCAGTTTTGAATATAAAACCAGAATATCTAGGAATGATTGGCTCAAAGAGAAGGGTTAAAGGGATTAAAGATCAATTTATAGAAGATGGATATAGTGAGGAACTGGTTAATAAAATTTGTTCTCCTATAGGATTTAATATTGGAGGGATTACTCCATTAGAAATAGCAATATCTATTATTTCTCAAATGATTGCACAAAAAAGGCTAGGAACATCTAATATGATAGAATGTGCAAATTCCAAAAAAAGAACTAATTATTCAGATATGGATATCGATGTTTTAGAAAATCTTGCAAAAGAGGAAGAAGAAAGGAAAGCTCTTGTTACAATTACATCTACTAAGGGGTCTACGCCAAGGGGCGCAGGAGCTAAGATGATAGTATGGGAAGATGGTAGAATTCTTGGAAGTATAGGTGGGGGGTGTAGCGAGGGAGAAGTAATTCTTGCTGCAAGAGATTTAATAGCAGATGGACAAGAGGGAAGTATTATAAAAATGGAAGTTGATATGACAGGAGATGTAGCAGAAGATGAAGGGATGGTCTGTGGCGGAATAATGAGTGTATTGATAGAAATATAAAACTATGCCCCAGGGGAAATTCCCCAGGGGAATTTCCCCTGGGGCATAGCTTTTTTTACAGAAAGTAATCATTATAGTTTTCCCTTATATACTCTATAATTTCTTCATTAGTTGTAGCTTTCAAATTACTAATTTCATTTATAAAATCATCTATTAATATCCTTTTCTTTGATGGTTTAAAGCCGAGACTATTTAACATTTTAATATCTTCATCAGTTAAGAAGAAGTTTACTTTTACTGCATTATCAAATTCTTCTTTTATCACTGAGAGCATTCTATTTGAAAATAGTATTATGAAGTCATATTCAATAGTTCTAATTTTATCTATATCATCAAGAGTAAATACTCCAACTAGTTTGACATCATAATAGGCTTTTATTAATTCCTCAAAGAACTGAACTCTTTCATATACAATGTTAGTTACTAGTATAATTTTTAAGCTTTTTCTTTTAACGGAATCAGTTATATTTAGCCACTTCTTAATTATTAGTGATAATGTTGAAACTTGAATATTATTAAGTTCAATATTGTATTCATCTCTAAAAATAATTTGATTCTTTGAAGTTATATTATGAATTTTATTTAGTACTATTTCAACGTTATTTACTAGTTTATCATCAAAGTAAACATCTAAATAATGTGAGCAAATTTGCTTGTACATAAAATAATATACTTCTTTTACGAGTTCATCTTTCTTTATAATACTTCCATTAATATCTGATAGTAAATTATCTACGAATACATTAGATAGCTTTAATAACTTTTCATCAAAGGGGAAGGGCTGTGAAGGATTAGTATCTAAAATAGCAACTATATTACTAAATCCTTGATTTTCTATAGCATTATCAAAGATTATGTGATTAGTGACGTTTATTGGAATTTTAGTAGTAGAATCTAGAGGATGATTATTTTCTTGACGGAATATTGCAACAGATAGATAGAGGATTAAGAATTTTCGTGATAAGTAAGATATGTTTACATTAATGCTATTTATAAAGTATAATAGTTTTTCGTTTATCACATCATTATAAGGAGATATCTTTTCAATAAATAAGGTATAAGCATAGTTCTCAAATGGATTATTGGCTTTTCTTCTTTCAAGATTGTTATAAATATTAACATCCATTATATGTTGTAATTTTTTTATAACAAGTAATCTAAACCTTTTTTCATCCCCCTCAATTCTAATTCCTTTTTTCTTTAAGACAATTAGCTTTAAATTATTTTCATATAATAGCTTCTTTAAGAGTCTAGTGTCATTTTTCTTAGTAGTAATGGATAATCCTAGATTTTCATAAAGGGAGGTTAAGTTTACACAGTCATTAAGTAGGGAAGAAATTAATATAATATTTATTCTTTCATCAGCAGTTGAAGAGTAGTCGCTTATAGATAGGGACTGAATAAATTTAGTATATTCAGTATAGTTTAATGTCGTAGTTAGCATACCGTTTTCTATTAAGATTATTTCTTTATTCTTAGAATATAAATTAATTGTTTCTATTTCACGTCTAATAGTAGATTCATTTCGATTAAAATGTATTGAAGCATTTGTAACACTAACTTTTTTCTTATCTAATATGTACTTGATTAATTTAAGTGTTGACTTATTAATACTCATATACACACCTCAAATCTTTATTATATAAATTATAAATTTAAGGGGAATTTATTGCAAGAATATTTATCACAATTTTATCCTTTAATAACCAATAAATAAAATTTATAATTTAGTTAAGATGTAATTGATTACATTATGTTATAACACCTAAAAAATTTTCATATAAAAGAAAAAGGATATTGTGCACAAAATTCCTTGAAGTAATTATTTAAACTTTTTAAAAAAATTTTTTATAGGGGGAATAGAATATGAAGAAAAAGGACAAGTTTTGGCAATCCATACAAACCTTTGGAAGGAGCCTTTTATTACCTGTTGCACTTATGGCCCCAATTGGAATGGTAATGGGAATTTGTAATGCATTTACACAAAGCTATATGATAGAGCAGTTCCCGTGGCTTTCTAATACTGTATTACAAACTATTCTAACTAGCTTAAAAAGTATAACTAGTGTTGTATTCAATAATATTCCTTTATTATTTGCTATGGGGGTAGCCTATGGATTAAGTAAAAAGGAAAAAGGTATATCTGTTTTTTCTTCTGTAGTAGCTTATTTAACATTAAATGTAGTTATGAATGTTTATTTAACAGTTACAGGCACTTTAGCTCCTTCAGAAACTATGACTCAATTAGGACAAGGAATGGTTTTAGGAGTTCAAACATTAAAGATTGAGGCTTTAGGTGGAATTATCGCTGGTATTGTAGCAGCAAAATGTACTGATAGATTTTATAAATTGGAATTACCACTTGCCTTTGCATTCTTTAGTGGAAAGAAGTCAGTTCCTATAATTAGCTTTGCATTAATGATTCCAATAGGATTAATTTTACCTTTCTTCTGGGGAATAATTACTGAGATTCTTATTAGTGGATCTGTAATTCTTATGAATAAGTATGTAGGACCTGGAATTTATATGACCCTTAATAGATTATTAATTCCTTTCGGATTACACCATGTTTTATCTTCTATAGTAAGATTTACAGAAGCTGGTGGAGTTTATATGATAGAAGGTAAGCAATATGTTGGAGTATTAAATGCTATGAATGAAATACTATTTAACTTAGGACCAACACATCCATCTTGGAATGAACATATGTCTACATTATCTAGTTATATAGCACCTGCTCAAATGTTGACTACTTTATTTAGAATACCAGCTGTTGGGCTTGCTATGTATAAGACTGCTTTTGCAAAGAACAAGCAAATTGCAAAAGGTGTTATTATTACAGTTTGTTTAACTGCTTTCCTGGGAAATATTACAGAACCTCTAGAATTCACCTTGCTTTTAGTTAGTCCATTGCTATTTGTTGTATATTCAGTACTTGCGGGTATAACTACTATTCCATTAGGCTTCTTAGGAGTAAAGATGGGATATATAAGAGGTACTATATTTGACTTTGGAATATTTGGTTTACTTTATGAAAATACTAATTGGATTAATTTAGTTATACTAGGAATAATTAATTTTGTAATCTTCTATTATGCTTTCATATTTATGATTAAGAAGTTTAATTTAGCAACTCCTGGTAGAGAAGATTTTGATTTAGATGAAGGAGCAAGTCTTTTATTAAAAGAAAAGAGATATAAAGAAATTTCTGAGATTGTTATAGATGGTTTAGGTGGAGCAATCAATATTTTATCTGTAGAAAACTGTGTAAGCCGTTTGCGTGTAGATGTTGATAAACCTGAATTAATTAATAAAGATAGAATAAGAGAAAGTGGATGCTTAGGAATATTCTCACCATCAGAAAAGCATATACATGTAGTTTTTGGACCTCATGTAGAAGCTGTGAAAAATGCTGTAGATGATACATTGAGACAATTGATAGAAAAATAGAAGAGAGTTGAGGTAGAGCATGAGCGCATTATATGATTCTAAAAGCAAATCTATTGATGATAGAGGGGTAAAAGAACTTTTAACTGAAAGAAATAAAATTAGTACTTGGTTAATGCTTGAAAAGGAACTTGCTTTAAGTCAAGGAGAGCTAGGTCTTATACCAAGGGAAGCAGCAGAAAACATCGCATTAAATTGTAATATTGAAAAAATAGATTTAGAAGAGGTTTATAAAATAAAAGAAAAAATAGGACATGGATTTATGCCTTTACTTAAGGTTTTAGTTAAGAACTGTGATGAAATAGGTGGAAAGTATGTTCATTATGGATGTACTACTCAAAATATACAACAAACAGGGCAACTTTATATAGTAAAGGAAGTAACTAAAATTTTTAAATCTTTTTTATCAGATATATTAAGGAATTTATCTAATATAGCTTTAGAAAATAAGGATACTGTAATGCCTGGAAGAACTCATGGAAGGCATGCAACTCCAATAACTTATGGATATAAGGTATCAGTATGGATTAGTGAGCTTATCAATAATATTGAAAGATTAGAAGAAAGTGAAAAGAGAATATATCAAGTTATGATGGGTGGAGCTGTTGGCTGTTATAGTGCAGTTGGTGATATAGGTCCAAAGGTTCAAGAACTCGTAGCTAAGAGAATTGGTATGAATTATATGAGAGTTCCAAGTAGGAATATTTGTACCCATAAGCTTGAGTATATTATGAATATGCAGTTAATTTGTAATGTTCTTCATAAGATGGCAGAGGAAATTTATTATACAGGAATTGAAGAAATTGGAGAAGTTTATGAAGCCTTTAAGGCTGGAACTGTTGGAAGTAGTACTATGCCACATAAGATTAATCCTAAAAATGCAAAGGGGATAATAGCAAATAGTCAAAAGCTTTATTCTTTAGCTCAAGTTGGTTTAACTTCTAGTGCAAGAATGTTTGAAGGAGATAGTAGTCAATATATGCTATTTGATTCTATTTTAGATGAGACTATGGAATTAGTTCTTGAAGTATTAATGAGGGCAGAGGAATTAACTAGAGGATTAGTAGTTAAGAAAGAAAGATTATATAAAAATGCAACTTTAAACGCTGGTTTAGATAATGCAGAGTATATAATGATGAAAATGGCTGAAAAAATAGGACGAGATGCTGGTCATGAGTTAATGTATGAATGTTCTATGGAAACTGAGATTAATGGAAAGACCTTCTTTGATGTTCTTTGTGAAAATGAGAATGTTAAAAAAATCTTCAATAAAGAAGAGATAAAGGAACTAATAGATCCAAGAAATTATGTTGGTATAGGAAGTAAATTAGCAGTGGAGATGGCAGAGCTAGCTCTTAAGAAGGCTGATGAAATGCTGAAATAAAATTGTGGTGTGGTAAGACTATTTATGTAGATAGTTTTACTACACCTTTAATAATAATTTTAAAGGAGAGAGAAGTTAAGTAAGTTTAATTTCTTAATTTAGATATGAAGTTATTTGTAACAGATTTTGATAGAACCTTATTTATAGATAGAAAAATATCAGTAGAAGATATAGAAAGCATTAAGACTTGGCAAAATCAAGGGAATCTTTTTGCTATAGCTACTGGAAGAGATATTAATTCTATCAAAGAATTACTTAATAATTATGATTTTATACCTGATTATTTTATATGCAATAATGGTGCAGCTATTTATGATAAGGATATAAATAATATCTTATCCGAATTTATAGATAAGGAGATTATTCTTAAGGTTATAGAGTATCTTCTTGATAACTATGAAGGTGGAGTTAGTTTATCTGGAGTTAATAGTAAGATTACTGTTATGCCGAGGAAGGGTGTAAGTTGTGAGAAAGATTTTATAAAGGTAATAGATTATAGTGATTTAAATGAAGTAGGTGAAGTTTATCAAATTCATAAAAGGTTCCAAGATGAAATAGGAACAAAAGCCTTAGAAGAGGATTTAAATACTAAGTTTAAAAATCACATAATTTCTTATGCCAATAGCCATAATGTAGATATCGTGGCAAAGGGTGTGAATAAATCTAAGGCAATAAAGTATTTGGAAGATAATTTAATTAATTTATATAAAATAACTACTATGGGCGATTCATATAATGATATGAAAATGATATTAGATTATGATGGGTTTATTATTTCTAGTGCAAAAGAGAGTTTAAAGATGAAGGTTAGAAATATATGCTCAAGTGTTAGTGAATGTTTAAGTATTATTTCTAATATTGATTAGGAGGGATTATATGATAATTTATTCTAAAAATATATATTTAGAAAATAAGAAGATATGTGGGTTTATAAGAATTGAGAATGAAAAAATAACAGATATAGTAGAAATGGAAGAAGAGATTAATAAAGATTTAAAGGATTATATATTAAGTGACTTAAAATGGGATAATGATAGTGAAATATTAGATTATAGAGATTTAACTATAATTCCAGGTTTTATAGATAATCATATTCATGGATGGGGGACAGGCTCCTTTTGGTTTGAAAAAACTAAGAAATCTATAATAGAAATGCAAAAAAATCTACCAAAGGAAGGGGTTACTTCATTCCTTGCAACTACTGGAGCAGATACTATTGAAGAAATATTGACTCAAATAGATGAGGCAAATGAAATATACGAATCAAAGCAAGTTGGAGCAGATATGATAGGGGTGCACTTAGAAGGACCTTTCATAAGCAAGCAATATAAGGGAATGCAAAAAGAAGAAAATTGCATATTACCTAATCTAGAATATATGAAGGAATTTTATAATAGACAAAAATCTAAGGACTTAATTAAATTAATGACTATGGCTCCAGAATTAGATGGAGCTAAAGAAGTAGCTGAATTCTGTAAGGATAAAGGAATACAGATTTCCATTGGTCATTCTGGATCAACCTTTGATAAGATAAAAGAAATGAAGGATTATGGTTTTGGAGGTTTTACTCATACCTTTAGTGGAATGCGAGGCATGCATCATAGAGAGCTTGGAGTAGTAGGAGCAGCACTATATTTTGATGATATGTATTGTGAATTTGCAAAGCAAACAGGACTTACAGTAAAACATGAAGCCTTTGATATAGCCCTTAGAATAAAGACTAGCGATAAGATTATTTTATCAACAGATTGCTGTGGACTTGCTATGACAGATAAGCCTTGGCATCACTATGTAAGAAAGATAACACTTATACCACAGGAAAATGGAGTAATGATAAAGCATGATGATGGAAGGGTAGAAGTAATAGATAATAGTAAATATGAAAATGTAAAAGACTTAGAAATGAGTTTTATAGATTCAGTAAAGAATGTTATAAAACATTCTAAGGTAGATATCTTCGATATAATGAAGATGGCAAGTATAAATCCAGCTAAGTATGTTAATGTATATGATAAAAAGGGAAGTATAGCTGTAAATAAGGATGCCGACCTTTTAGTTATTGATGAGGAATTTAATTTAATTGAAACTATAGTTAGAGGTAGTATATAATAAGATATATGCTTAATTAATATTGAGCATGTCCAGCTATGAATAAAAGAGATAAGATGGAAGCTTCAAATATTTGAAATGGAATTATAAAATGTATCCTGTATAGTAGACATAAAAAATGTGTACTATATAGGATATATTTTTATTGCACGATCTGTTTTAAACTAATGTTTATATTGGACGATAAAAAAATGAACAATTAATTGTCCATTTTTAATTCGCGATAGTTTAAAATCATTCATAATTGATTTTTAACTAAGAACAAAATTAACTTTACATATGAGTAGTATACTCTTAGGTATAATCTTCTACTTTGTGCCACTCATTTTTGAATTTAAAATATAACTCGCCATCTCTTTCTTCTGTTGGACAAGTATATGTTCCCCATCCAGTACTGATTTGAACCCAATTCAAAATATTATTAATACCTAACACCGTCATTTTATTACCTCCAAATTCTAATTTATTTATGTTGTATTGAACATATTTTTGCTTCTCATTATAATACTGTTGTGAATTGATTATAATGCTAACTCTAATATCTTACTTTTAAAGTTTTAGGCTGAATTTTTATTAACTAATTCCTAATAGTTTAGAATTAAGTACTTTTTCTAGATTTTCAACTTAAAAATACTGCATATTCTTTCTGAATAATAATTTAATTTATTTTTTTATATTTGTGCCACCTGTGAGGTAAAACATGAAACAAAGATAAAACTGGAACTAAAATAAAAATAAGCAATATTAGACCTAATATATAATTGATAAAATCAATGTAATCAAATACAGTAAGTGCTATAAAAATAACTAATCCATAATATATTCCCCTATATAAATTTGGTTCAGGTCTATAAACAGAGTTACATTGTTGACATTTCAAATATCCTTTCAAATTTAAAATACTTTTTAACCTATCCTGAAACGTGAAGCTATGATTGCATTCAATACAATTTTTTATAATAATCATCTCCTTAAATTACTATTGTGAAATATTATTTAGTTCTAAAAATATTAAAATTAAGTACTTTTTCTGAATTTAGCACTAAAAAATATTATATTTTCTCTTTGGAATAATACGGTACTTTTAATGATTAATATTAATTTTTTTATTAACTTTTATATTGTTCTCTATCCTTTATAATTTAGATTAAAATAGAGGATCATAAACTAGGTTATAATAACAATTATTATTTTCTATTCTAATTACCTCATATTTATTATCATCAATTTTATTTAGAAATACAGTGTCTGAGTCATATTCTCCTGAATAAATATTTTTAATATAGTCATTTAACTTATCATAATCTAACACCTGATCTTCAAGTATTAGATTTCTAAATTCATTTAATTTAGAATCTTTAAAGTCAAACTTGTCATTTACATTTTGAATTGAAGCTTTATATTTTACATCACTATAAGTTTTACCAAATATTACAAAGTTATTATCTATATCGCCAGAAGCCTCAGTAGTATTTATACTTAAATCAATATTTAAATTTTCTTCATCAGTAAAATACTGAATTGTCTCTGCCCCTAAAGTTGCTAAATTATTTAGTAATATATAATGTTCATCATTAGGAAAATCTTTAAGACTAGCAATTCTATCGCTAATAGGTTGTATATATTTTATTTCTAATGAATTGTTTCTACAAAACTCTTTTACTATACCTATAGCTCGTATATACTCTTCTGAAATATCTTTATTTCTAACTTCTAGATTTGGTGTATTCTTATTGCTTTTAATAGTAGAAACTTCTTTTTTATTACTTACTATATTTCTTAAATTGATATTTGAATCTTTATTATTTCTATCATTTAAATCACTATTTACTTCGGAATCAATTTGGGTATTAATATTTTCAATTTCCTTCTTAACTTTTAAATTTTTATTTATTGTACATCCTGTTAATATTAAAGTAAGTGCTAATATTAAAATAATTTTATTTTTTTTCACTTTATTTCCCCTTTTTTCAATATATCATTTAATCCTTAATTTAATACTGTTATGAATTGATTATAATGCTCACTCTAATATATAACTATTAAAGTTTTAGGCTGAATTTTTATTAACTAATTCCTAATATTTTAAGATTACTCATTAACACATTATTGTTGATAATTAGCTTTATACATCTTCTTTAATTCTATTTTGTATAATTTCTTCAAGTTGGTCTATAAGATCGTTATGATTATTATTCATTTTCTCAATTACTTTCTGAGGAAAAAGCTTTTTTAAACTTTCACCATATTCCTCCCCATCTTTGGGAGACTTATGATTTTCAATTTCTATTTCGCCATCTTTGGATTCGATGTATAGAACTATAGGTGTTGATACTCCATTTGTTACCGCTTTTCCTTGACCTAAATACTCATATTTTAGCATCCATACATATATTTTATTATCGTCTGTTCCAAAAATTTCAAATGCACTGTACATTTCGCCCTCTTGATTAGGTGCACTAATATCATTTGTTTTTGAATCCAGGTACTCCTGAATTATTTTTTCATCTGGTTGTGTAATTTCTAAAGTATTTGAAGCATCTTTGGGTGTTGAGCTGCATCCTCCTAAGATAAACAGAATTAATAACTGTAATACAAAAGCAAAAAATCTTTTTTTCATCATTTACCCCTCCAAAAAAACTTAATTATTTTATCTATACTATAGTTCATCATAAAATACTATTACTCACTTCCTATAAATTAATTAATTTATAGTAGTTCAAAATTTTGCATAAAAATACTACATATTTTTTTGAATAATATGGTATTTGTTTAATATAGTTTAGAATTATTTTAAATTTTTATGTTCTAATTTACTTAAAATTATATCTACTT
>NZ_JASCQJ010000037.1:0-37195 GCF_033043255.1 Clostridium lamae
AGTATTCTTAGTAGAGTATAGTGAAATTATTAAAAGGCATTATTAAATTTTATAATAAGCTTTTTGTAACTTATTGGAGAGTGGATTAATTAAAGATTATCATTTTTTTCTTACATTTATTATGTTTATGATGTTATACAGTTTAGTTTTACTTTTACAAAATAAAATTAAGCCAAGCAATAGTGGCTTCTCTTATTAATTACATAGTGATGATCCTTTTAAAAAATGATTATAGACAATTAGGAGAAAATAATATGAATAATATAGATATTTACTATAGAATTATTAATTTAGTTTTAATTTCTTTAACTTATGGTACTTATAAAGCAGTTAAAAAATACAAGGTTAAACTAATAAGAATTATAATGCTTTCTTTTTCTACAACATATTTTTTCACTTTTATTTGTTTAGAATTTAATAAATATAATAATGATGATATTAAAATAGTACTTTTTATATTATCTGTAATAACATTAATTTTATTTTTCAAATCAAAGCAGGATATTAGAGCTATTAAGATAACAGAATTAATAAATTCACAGGATATTTGGGAACATAAAGAATATATTTTTAATGCAAAAGATTTTACTGATGAAGAAATAAATATAGTTGAAAAGGTCTTAAAAGATATTTTTTATGAAGTAAATAAAAATTTAGGATACAGGAAACTTGGCAGACAAGATATTTATATAAGAAAGAATAAAATTGCAAAGAGTATAAGGATAGTAAATATTTTATATTATGATAATAAACAAGATATAAACTTACTAACTAGTATTTACGAAAGGGTTGCTAAGGAAAATTATGGTGAAGTAAATATAAAAGAAGGCTTTATTACAGAAGTTGAACTAAGAATCATAATTTAAAGGAGAAATATTATGTATGGCTATAACTGGATTTTTCAAGCAGATTCTATAGGCGAGTTTTTTAAAAGATTAGGAATAACATTAGTAAGTATAGTTTTACTACTAATGTATTTCATTGGAGTAACATTTTTTGTTGGAGGATATATAAAAGGTGTAAATAGCAATTATATTTTCATTGCAACAAAAACCTTAGATAATATAATTTGTATAGTTGTCCCATTAATTGTTATTTTGATGATTTTATCTAAGATTAAAGTAAAATATAAATTTCGTATATATAGTATTAATAAATCCTTTAATGTTATATATTATTTAATTTTAATTTCATTAATTATTACTTTTGTTAATAGCTTAAACAATTATACAGTTTTTTATAAAGATAAGATTGTAAAAAACAATATTATTAAATATTTTGAAAAGGAATATTATTATTCAGATATTGAATCATCAGATATAGGTATAAATTGGAGGGGGAAAAAGTATCCAAGCTTTTACTATAAGGTCAAATTTAATGATGAATATAAGCTTAATCTTGCAAATGGGATAATATTTGGGGATTATGATATTGATAAGTTAGTTGAAGTAAATGACATTCTTATAGAAAATAAAATCACAAGAAATATAGATAGGATTTATCTTGATGTTTACATTATAGACCGCAATGATAATATTAAGTTAAGTATGGAAAAGTTATTTTCAAAATAATTAATATAGGAGGGTTAAGTTATGAAAAATAAAAATATATGTCCTAAATGTAATGGTAATAAAATTATCCGGATACCTGGAGAAACTGGAATCTATGGAGTAGGTAATAACATAGCATCTGGTTTTTTAAAGGGAACAGTAAATATTACCAGATATATGTGTTGTAATTGTGGATTTATAGAAGAGTGGATAGATAGCAAAGAAGATATAATTAAATTAGAAGAAAAATATACTAGATAATATAAGATTAGATACTTAATAAATTTGAGAATTAGTATGAATATAAAGTGAAATTTTAAAATATACTGTACTATATAATTTGTTGGAGGAAGCTATGTTAAGCAGTAGAAGATATGTATTTTTATCTTTAGAGCTACATCTATTTTTTGCCAGAATAATGAAGGAACATTCTCTTTTTTTGGAGGCAGGATTTACACCTAAAAACACTAAACTTTCTAAGGAAGCAAATGATTATAAAGAACAATTTGAAAAAGTTTTATTAGAAACAGTCAAATTAAGTGATGGAAATGTTAGAAAACGTGTATTAGATTCCGGAGAAATTTATACTGATTATACTTTAAGTACTGAAAAAAAGACTGAGTTTTATACCGGAATAGAAATAAACACTAAAATAACAGCTATGGAATCTAAATTAAGTAGAAAAGAAGATATAGAAGCTGATACTAAAACAGTAAGTGCAGTAAAAAAAATTAATTGTAAGGTTATAAAGTTATTAGATGGACTTATAGATTTAAAGGAAAGAATTTTAAGTGAAATGCTATCATGTAAGTTATTTACAGCAAATTATCCATTACTCATTGAACATATAATACGTGAAGCTAAATTATACCGTTCTTATGTGTATGATATTGAAAATGATAGGGATATTGAAGAAAAGGACATTAAAGAAACTGAATTGTTTTGGGATCAAATTATGATGGAGCATTCTCTATTTATTAGAGGGCTATTAGATCCAAGTGAATGTGAATTAATAAATACTTCAGATAACTTTGCAAAAGAGTTTTGTGAGTTAATTGAAAAGGCAAAGAATATGACTAATGCAACAATTTCAAGTGTTAGAGATGAGACATTGATGCAGACAATTAAATTAAGGGACTTCAAAAAGGCAGGGACGGAAGGGATAGAAGAGTGCAAAATAAGGTCGATAATATTACCGCTTTTGGCGGACCATGTATTAAGGGAAGCTAATCATTATATAAGGTTATTAAATTATTATAAAGGAAGAAAATAGCTTGGAAAAAGACTATTATATGCTAAGTCAATGTAATGGTCTTTTATTTTATACTCTTTAGGACTTTATAAAAGGACTACTTATTTAAATAGCTTTTTATAAATTCATTCCTTCAGTTTTGAAGTTTATTAATGGCCTTATATTAATTATTAAGTGATGTGAATTATTAGAATATATATGATGTAAATTTTATTTAAAAGAATTATTGAATTATAATAATTAGAAAATTGGTAAAAAATTACAAAGAGTGTATAATAGTAATAAAAGGGGTGATACTTTGGGGGGAAATGAATATATAATATTTCGCTGTTATATTTACATTTAAAGTAACAATTATTATTTTTATGAAGGAATAATATGAATAAGAAGGAATTTATAGGGAAATTGAATCAATATGAGAGGTTAAGGAGATATATGTATGGATAATAATGCTACACCAAAAACAAATGAAGTAGTTTTAGAACCTAAGAGTAAAATAAGAAAAAGAATACTTTTCATAGCGTTAGCTCTGATAATATTAGTAACATTTGTTGTTGCTTATATTTATTCAGAAAATAAAAAGCTTGTAAATAGTTATGAAGATAAGGTATATCCAGGAACTTTTGTTTTTGATAAAGATGTTTCAGGGATGACAAAAAGTGAATTACGCAAAGTTTTAGAAGAAATGGTAACTGATATTTCAGAAAAAAAGATAAATATAGCAGTTGGAGAGAATAATTTTGAAAAAAGTTATATAGACCTTGATACAACAATAGATTATGAATCTTTTGAAGATGAGGTTCTAAGCTTCGGAAAAGATAAGAAGTTTACAGAACAACTAAATTTAATAAAAGAACCTCAAAGTAGGGATTATGAGTTTGAAATCAAATATAGTGAAGATAAAATAGCTGAGTTTTTAGATACTATAGCAGAGCAAGTTAATGTAGCTGCACAAAATGCAAGTATAAGTGTAAACTGGGGAGCTGTAAATGTAACGCCTGGACAAGTAGGCTATGAGTTAAATAAAGATATATTAGGATCTAATATAAAAGATGTATTAGTGGAGATTAATAGTGATGATATTGTTTCGATAAATGGGGAATTAGGGGAAGTTAATCCAGCAATAACTACAGAAGCTTTACAAACAGTAGATAAAATGATATCTAATTATACAACTTATTTTGATCCAGGCCCTAGTGGTCACAATATTCAAGTTGGAGCAGGTATGATTGGAAATGTACTACTTATGCCTGGAGATACATTTTCAACTGTAAATGCTATAGGTCCTACAACTAGAGCAAATGGATTTGTAGAAGCTAATACTTATCTTAATGGTAAAGTTGTACCAGGACTTGGTGGCGGTGTATGCCAAATATCTAGTACAATATATAATGCTGAACTTAAGGCAGGTATACTTCCAGACTTTAGAACGTATCACGAGATGGTAGTTAAGTATGTTCCACAGGGATTAGATGCAACTATAGGTGATGAATGGCCAGATTTAGTATTTACCAATCCATATGAGTATCCTATAGTAGTTAATGTATATTCTACTGGGAACTCAGTGACAGCAGAATTTTGGTCTAACAGTCAAGCTACTGGAGGGGTAACATATGTAGCACAAGCTTATCAAACAGGACCATTATCAGCAGATGCGTATCTTTATGGGTATAACTCTGCAGGAGAGCTTGTATCAGAATCATATTTAGATAGCAGTGTATATAAGCCATTTAATTAAAAGTATATAAGTTATTAAAATGCTATATTGTTTAAAGTAAATATTAAATATATATAGTCTTTATATTAACTTATATATAAACTTATAAATTGAAAATTGTATGTAAAGCAGAAACTAAATTTTCATTAAAGAAAATTTAGTTTCTGTTTTATTTATTTCTAATATTAAAAAACTAATTTATTAAGAAAAAATACATAATAAAAGTTTAGAAGAATTCATCTACCTTTAATCTAGATTCTCTTAGTTTATCTAAATTTTTATTATAGTTCATTTGAAAGTAAGTATAAAAAACTAGATCTAATATATACATTATTGAATATTTAGAATTAAAAGGTAGATATTGCTTTATAGTTGGATCTATTTCAAAAGGAATTCCTGTTAAGCAAATATCTGAAAATCGGTTTAATTTATTATTGTTGTTATTTGTAATAGATATTATTTTAACTTTATCATTACTATGTAATTTTTCAGCGATATTACAAATGTGATTGTTTGCAGAATTAGATACAAGAATCACAGTACCACTATCAATATTAGATATTGTAGTATTTATTAATGAAGTATTCCTTTCAAAAACAATATCAGATCTGATTTTTCTAATTTTATAATAAAAATCAAATGCAGTATTAGCAGAATTTGATTTTGCAAATATATAAATTTTAGATTTGCTATTAAGAATCTTAGCAACAGCATCTATTTTTGAAATTACATTTGAATGAGTAGTAGAAAGTGTAAGTAGAAGCTTGTTATCTATATTTTCACTAGCGGATCTATATTTAAGCATAAATCTTAGTTCATCAAATCCTTCTAAGTCTATCACTTGACAAAATTTCGATATTGTAGATATTGACACGCCAGCCTCACTTGCTAACTGTGTTATTTTATAACTTGGAATTTTATCAGGGGTTCTTAATATAACTTTGGCTATTTCTTGATGTGAGTCACTTAATATATCGAGCTTGCTAAATATTACATTTAGAATATCTTTCATTAAAACATCTCCTATCTCACTTATTGAATAAGTCAATTATATTTATTAAGTAATTTCATTATATTACATAGGAAAAAATTTTCCTATAAGGAAAAAGAAAATAAAAACAATGTGAATATATCATTAAACTGTTAGTATGTAAATGTAATCATTAATGAAATTGAGAATTTGGAGGAGATTCAAATGAAAGAAAAAATGCAACAATTAGGTCAATCGATGCTTATCCCAATATCTATTATTGCAATAGGTTCATTATGTATGGGGTTGGGTGGTGCATTAACTGCAGAAAACACAATTAGCAGTTTAGGATTGTCAGGGGTTATTTATGAAGGGTCTTTTTTATTTAACTTTTTTACTATAGTAAAAGCTATGGGGGATGTAGTATTCAAAAACTTACCGATTTTCTTTGCTGTTGGGGTATCTTTTGGGTTAGCCAACAAGGAGAAAGGGTGGGCAGCATTTTCAGGATTAGTTGGATTCCTAACAATGCATTTAATAATTTCTACAGTATTTAAATTGAATGGAATTACAGGAGATACAACAACTGTAGATTATTTCGTTAAGGAAATGGGAATGTCAAATATTGATGCAGTAAGATACAATTCTTTATACGCAAATACATTAGGGCACTTTTCATTTAACATGGGAATGTTTGGTGGGCTAATAATAGGTATAATAACATCAATTATCCATAATAAATTCTATAATATTAAATTACCATTAGTACTAGAGTTTTTTGCTGGAACTAGAACAGTACCAATATTAATGATAGTAGCAGGAACAGTAGTTGGGGTTGCATGTTATTATGTATGGCCACCTATAGGACTAGCTATTACTAAGTTTAGTAATTTTATTCAAAGAACTGGGCTGTTTGGAACATTTACTTGGGCAATAACAGATAAAGGCTTATTACCATTAGGACTACATCACCTAGTTACACAACCAATAAGATGGACAGCTTTAGGTGGAACTATGGAAGTTGCAGGTAAGATGGTCGAAGGTACAACTAATATATTCATGGCTCAATTAGCAGATCCAAATTCAGGAAAGCTTTTGGTTAGAGGATTCCAATCAGGTCGTATAGTTGTTCACTTTGGAGCTTTACCAGGAGCAGCACTAGCTATGTACACTACAGCTAAAAAGTCTAAGAGAAAAGCAATTTCAGGTTTATTAATTACAGCTGTAGCAACAATGATTTTATTCGGTGTTACAGAACCAATTGAATTTACATTCTTGTTCGTTGCACCTTGGTTATTCTATCTAGTGCATGTTCCATTAACAGGATTAGCATTTGTTCTTTGCGAGCTATTTAATGTATCTTCATTTGGGGGAAGTGTAAAGGATATTATACCAACATTATTTCAGCCAGAAAAATTAAACTTTCTTCCATACTTATTCTTAATACCATTATTCTTTGTTATATATTATTTCTTATTTACATTCTTAATTAAGAAATTTAATGTTAAGACTCCAGGTAGAGATGAAGATGAAAATGAAGAAGTAAAATTAAATACTAAAAAAGATTATCAAGAAAAAATTAAAGCTAAAGGAACAGTAACAGAAGCTGAAGGAGAAACTTTATCTACTCGAATAATAGAGGCATTAGGGGGAGAAGGTAATATTGTAAATATAGGAAACTGTATGACTAGACTAAGAGTTACAGTTAAGGATATTAGCTTAGTAAAAGATGATGAAACATGGAAAAAGAAATTAGAAGCAGTAGGCGTAGTAAGAAAAGGTAATGCTTTACAAATTATATATGGGACAAGAGTTACAATGATTGCATCAGATGTAAAGGAATTACTAAATGATTGCTAGTGCTTGAAATAGGAGTGATAGAAAAATGAAAAAAATAGTTCATACATTGGCACATACACATTGGGATAGAGAATGGTATTTTACAGACAGTGAGTCAAGAGTTTTACTTTCAAAAGCTTTTGATGAGGTACTAGATGTTTTAGAAGATAAACAAGAATTACTTTATTATCATCTGGATGCTCAAAGTTCATTAATTGAATCATATTTAGAACAAAAACCGAATCAATTACCGAGGATTCAGAAGTTAGTAAAAGAAGGGCGTTTGTTAATAGGACCTTGGTATACTCAACCTGATGTATTTAATATACATGCAGAGTCTATAGTTAGAAATCTTAAATACGGTATTAATTATGCTGAAAATATAGGAAAGTGTATGAATATTGCATATTTACCTGATACTTTTGGGTTAAATGCACAAATGCCACAAATAGTTTCTGGATGTGGATTAGATGGGATTATTTTGAGAAGAGGATATAATCCAAACTTACATGGTAAAACGGAAATGCTTTGGGAAGCTTTAGATGGGACAAAGGCTTTGACAGCAGTAATGGCATATGGGTATTCTGTATCTCATCCTAAAAAGGGTGGAAGAAATAGAAATTTTAGTGAAGATAATTTATATAGAGAAACATATCCATTAATTGATAATATTAAGAAACTATCTAATTCGCAACACATTATGTGCCCTGTTGGTGGTGATCAAGTAGCAATAGATGAAAATTTTAATATGTTTATTGATAAGCTAAATACGTATAAGAATACAGAGGATGAGTATATACAAAGTTCTATACCTAATTTTATGGATGCGATTAAAAAAGATATTGATAGATTAGGTACTTTTGTAGGTGAATTCAGAGATCCTGTATATTCAAGGGTTCATAAGACTATTGGTTCTTCAAGATATGATATAAAAAAATCTAATCATGATGCTGAACAAGGATTAATTAGAATAGCGGAACCGATTAGTTGTATAGCTGAAAATTTAGGCTTTTGGTATGATCAGACATCATTAGATAGAGCTTGGAAATTATTATTTCAAGCGCATGCACATGATAGTATGGGTGGTTGTAACTCTGATACTACAAATGAAGAGATATTATTAAGGTGTAAACAAGCTTCGCAAATTGCATTTTCAATTTTTAATATTATTGCAAAAAATATTTCTCTAAATATAGAAGAGAAACCACAATATAATTCTCATTTTGTTATTTTTAATAGTAGTATTGATGAGTTTATAACAACAAGTGAGCATATTTTAGCAACTGATTCAAGTGAGTTTTTATTATACGATATAAACGATAACATAATTAAATATGATGTTTTAGAGAAAATAAAATATAGAAAGCCAAGAAAAGTAGTTCTTACACCAGATGGCGAAAAAGAAGAAATGGTTTATGAGTATTTTTATGTTACTAAAATTGCATTGGATAAAGTGGCTGTTCCAGCTTTAGGATATTCAACGATATATGTAAAACATAGTGAGAATTTGGAATCTAACAAAGAACAATATAGTTTTATAGAAAATAAGTTGTTTAAATTGGAAGTTAGAAATAGCAAATTAACTATTACTGATAAGAATAGCAACAAAGAGTTATCTGATTTTATGTATTTCGAAGATATGTCTGATGATGGGGACTTATATGATTATTCACCATTAGAAGGAGAAAAGCCAATTTTAATTAATGAAGCTGAAGTAGTTAAAATAACTAAAGGCAATATTCTAAGTGAAATGGAAATAGTGTATAAATTTAATCTTCCGAAGGAAATAAATGAAGAAAGAAGTAGTAGATCTAAAGAAGTAGTTCCTCAAGAATTAAAAGTTTTTTGTAGATTATGGGAAAATACAGATAGAGTTGACTTCAAAGTTAATTATGATAATACAGTTAAAGATCATAGGGTAAGAGTACTATTTAAATTAGATGAAGTATGCAATAAGATTTATGCAGACTTACCATTTGGTTATATAAATAGAGAGTCAGACAGACAGCCAAAACTTACAACTAAATCAGAGGCTCCTATAAATATTGAACCACTACAAAATAGTATTATAGTGCCATTAAAAGAAAAATCATATATGGCAATAATGGTTAAAGGGTTAAAGGAGTATCAAGTAATTAATAAAGAGATACTAGCAATCACTTTATTTAAAGGAGTGGGGAAACTCGGCAAAAGTGATTTGTTATATAGACCAGGCAGGGCTTCAGGAAGAGAAGTAGATTCACCACAAGGTCAATTGATGAAAGATTTAACTTTTGAATTTTCAATGATGCGTATGGATAATGAGGAAAAAGTTCCATACTTTAGAGTTGCAAGAACATTAGAAGGATACTTAAATACAGGCTTTAGTTATCAAAAGCAAGTATTGAAAAAAGATATACAAAAGCTAGATTACTTTGATATATCAATAAAAAACAATAGGGTTCAAGAGCAATATGGATTTATAAATGGTAACTACTTAACTAGTAAGGGATTAATTTTTAGTTCACTGTCTTATACAAGTAAAAATGAAAAACTTTTAAGGGTATTTAATCCATCAGATAAAGAATTGGAAATTGATACTAGTAAAGTTTCAACTTCTTCACATGTTTTCGTATCTGATTTCATAGGAGAAAGAAAAAGTGAAATCAAAAAAATTACAGTTAATAAATTTCAAGCTGTTAATTTAATTATAGAATAAGTAGTCAATCTACTAGTTAATTATGTTAGCTAGTAGATTGCTTTAAAAAGGGCAAGGTGATAATTGTGAAATCTACAAAGAATGATAAAAAAGTTACTGTTAATAAATTCAAAAATAAGAAAAGTACAAGTGCTGAGAAGAAAATAACAAATAAAGATATTATAAAATTTTTTATTAAGTTCACAGTAGGAATGTTTTTAGTAGCTTTAGTAGTTGGAGCAGTTGTTACTTTATTCGATTTAAAAATATATAAAAATATAGATGATGTTAAACATGTTAAGTTTAATAATATCTTGAAAGAAAGCGATGAAAAATACTTGCTTTATTTATATGAAAGAAATAATGAAATCTGTGATTTTATAGAACCTACAATATTGGAATACTCTAAAAAAACAACAATTCCAATATATGCAGTAGATATGTCAGAGGATGAAAATAAAGATACTTATGAGGATGTAGAGTTTTATACAGAAGATAAAGAAAAATTATCGATTGATTTATCACCAGCTATGATTTTAGTTGAATCAGGAAATATTGTAGACTATGGGGAAAATGTTGAAGATGTGATGGGATTAATAGGTAGATTTTATATGAATTAATATTTGTGGGAGGTATGAAATGAAATACTTTGATTTTGATGATAATAGAAAGTTAGATATAGTTCCAATAGGAAGAATAGCAATTGATTTTAATCCAATGGATATAAATATGCCACTTTCAGAAAGTAAAACTTTTAAAAAATATTTGGGGGGATCACCAGCTAATATCGCAGTAGGACTAGCTAGGCTAGGAAAGAAAATTGGATTTATGGGAAAAGTATCAAAAGATCAATTTGGTAAATTTGTTGTAGATTATTTTAATAATGAAGGTATTGATACATCACAGATAAAATATGATGAAAACGGTGGATCATTAGGACTAACATTTACAGAAATATTAAGTCCAACAGAAAGCAGAATATTAATGTATAGAAATGGTATAGCTGATTTAGAGCTTAAGCCAGATGAGATAGATGAAGATTATATAAAAAATACTAAAGCCATTATTATATCAGGTACCGCATTAGCAAAAAGTCCATCTAGAGAAGCGGTATTAAAAGCTTTAGAGTTAGCTAAGAAAAATAAAACTATGATTGTTTTTGATATAGATTACAGAAGTTACACTTGGAATAACAAAGATGAAATAGCATTATATTATTCAATTGTTGGAAGAAGAAGCGATATAATAATTGGCTCAAGAGAAGAATTTGATTTGATGGAAGATATAATTGCTAAAAATAGTAGTGATGAAGAAACAGCCAAAAGATGGATAGGCTATGGTAATAAGATAATTGTAATTAAACATGGAAAGGAAGGATCAAAAGCATATACTGAGAATGGAGAAGTGTATAAGGTTCAGCCATTTAAAGTAAAACTATTGAAATCCTTTGGAGGGGGAGATGCATATGCATCAGCCTTTATATATGGAATATTAGAGAACTGGGATATTTCAGAAGCTTTAGAATTTGGAAGTGCATCAGCAGCTATGTTAGTTGCTAGTCATAGTTGTTCAGAAGATATGCCTACTGTTGAAGAAATTAGAGGATTTATTGAAAGCTACAATAGAGATAATTATGAAAGGATAGTGACTGTGGAAAATGCAAAGTAAAAATTTAGTTTCCAATATTGAATTTACGAAAGAAGGCGTAAAGACTATATCTGAAATAAATGGTTTGAATAGTAGTATGCAAATGGATATAGTTGTTAGAAAGTTAAAAGCTGGACAGGAGCTTAAATTAGTAGAAGCTAATAAGGAAATGGCTATATTATTACTTCAAGGAAGTATAAATTTTATATGGGAAAGCAGTGCGTATGAGGCTAAGAGAAGCTCTGTATATTCAGAAAATCCTTATTGCTTACATGTTTCTAAAAAAAGAGAAGTAGTTATTAGAGCTTTAAGTGAATCAGAAATATTAATTCAATGTACTGAAAATGAAGCGGATTTTGAAAGTAAGTTATATACTCCTTCAGATATCAATATACAACTATCTTCAATTGATATTTGGGATTCAACTGCAGCAAGAGAAATTAAGACAATATTTGATTATAATAATGCCCCTTATTCAAAGATGGTAATGGGAGAGGTAATATCATACCCTGGTAGATGGTCAAGCTATATTCCACATTATCATCCACAACCAGAGGTTTATTATTATAAGTTTGATAGAAAGCAAGGGTTTGGTGCTTGTTTCATAGGAGATGAAGTATTTAAAGTAACAGATGGAAGTTTTTCAATAATTAATGGCGGTTATGTACACCCACAAGTCTCTGCACCTGGATATAGGATGTATTACTGTTGGATGATAAGGCACTTAGATGGAAATCCATGGACAAATAGAATAGATGATGAAGATCACAAATGGCTATTAAATGAAAAATAGTGAGGAGGAATTATTTTAAATGAAGATGACTACAGCTCAAGCACTTATTAAGTTTTTAGATAACCAATATGTAAGTTTTGACGGAATGGAAGAAAAGTTTGTAGAGGGGGTATTCACAATCTTTGGACATGGTATAGTAGTTGGTTTAGGGCAAGCTTTGGATGAAAATCCAGGATCATTAAGAGTATATCAAGGGAAAAATGAGCAAGGAATGGCTCACACAGCTATAGCTTATTCAAAACAGAATAATAGAAGGAAAATTATTGCTTGTACTACATCTATAGGTCCTGGGGCTGCTAATATGGTAACTGCAGCGGCAACAGCAACAGTTAATAATATACCTCTTTTAATGTTTCCGGGAGATACTTTTTCAACAAGACAACCAGATCCAGTATTACAACAATTAGAACAATCTTATAATTTATCAATTACAACTAATGATGTGTTTAAACCAGTGTGTAAATATTGGGATAGAGTTAATCGACCAGAACAATTAATGTCGGCTATGATTAATGCAATGAGAGTACTTACAGATCCAGCAGAGACAGGAGCAGTTTGCATAGCTTTACCACAAGATGTACAAGGTGAAAGTTTTGATTTCCCGGAATATTTCTTTAAGAAAAGAGTTCACATAGTAGTAAGACAAAGGGCATCAATAGAGGAACTAGAAGAGGCTATAAAGTTAATAAAAAGAAAGAAAAAGCCATTGATTATATGTGGTGGCGGTGTTAGATATTCTGAAGCAGGTGAAGAGTTAATAAAATTTGCAGAAGAATTTAATATACCTATAGGGGAAACCCAAGCTGGTAAAAGTGCAATTCCATCAAGTAACAAAATGAATCTTGGTGGTATAGGCGTAACAGGTAATCTTGCAGCAAATTCAATTGCTAAAGAGGCAGATCTAATAATAGGTATTGGGACAAGATTTTCAGATTTTACTACAGCATCTAAATCATTATTTTCTAATCCAGATGCTGAATTTTTAACAATTAATGTATCTAAATATCATGGAGGAAAGTTAGATGCGACTAAGATAACAGCTGATGCAAAGATATGCTTAAAAGATTTAAATGAGTTACTTAAATTACAAGGGTATCACTCAGAATATAGTAACGAGATTATAGAGGCTAAAAGTAAATGGAATGAAGAAATGATAAAACTAGCAGGTTATAAGTATTCTGAAGATTTTGAACCATTAATAAATGCTAGAAATGAAAAAAGCATAGATGAATTTAAAGATTTAACAGGTGGAGTCATTACACAAACAGCAGCTATAGCTACTATAAGAAGACACATTGATAAAGATGCCATTATAGTTGGAGCATCAGGGAGCTTACCTGGAGACTTACAAAGAATGTGGGAAACAGATTCTAAGGATTCATATCATATGGAATATGGTTACTCATGTATGGGGTATGAAATAGCTGCAACTTTAGGTGCGAAAATAGCAATGCCAAATAAGGAAGTTTATACGCTTTTAGGAGATGGTAGCTATCTAATGCTTCATTCAGAACTTATTACATCATTACAAGAGAATAAAAAGATAAATGTATTATTGTTTGATAATTGTGGATTTGGATGTATAAATAATTTGCAAATGTCAAATGGAATAGGAAATCTTGCAACAGAGTTTAGATATAGAAATGAAGATTCAAATAAGTTAGATGGTAATCTTATGCCTATAGATTTTGCAAAGTCTGCAGAAGGATATGGTGTTAAAACATATTCAGTAAGGACGATAGAAGAACTTCAAGAAGCAATAATAGACTCTAAAAAACAAAAAATATCAACTTTAATAGATATAAAAGTATTACCTAAGACAATGACTGAAGGATATGATGCATGGTGGCATGTTGGAATAGCTGGTATATCAAAGAATGAATCAGTAATAAGTGCATTTAATAAAAAAGAAGAGAAACTAAAAAACGCAAAAAAATATTAAAATTTTTGTATAGAGGGGAAATAAAAATGATTAAAGTAGGGATGATTGGTGCTGGTAGAATTGCACAAATTCATACAAAAACAATTCAAGAAAAAATAAATGGTGCAACAGTAAAAACTGTAGCTGATATAAATGTAAATTTTGCAAAGAAGTTAGCAGAGCAGTATAGAATAGAAAATTATACTGATAATTATATGGATATACTAGAAGATCCAGAAATTGATGTAGTCATTATATGTTCATCAACTGATACACATGCAAAAATATCGATAGAAGCAGCTAGATATAAAAAACATATATTCTGTGAAAAACCAATTGATTTTAATAAGGATATGATTATTAAAACTATAGAGGAAGTGAGTAAGGCTGGAGTTAAATATCAAGTTGGATTTAATAGAAGATTTGATCATAATTTTAGTAAAATAAAAGATTTAATAGATAGCGGGAAAATTGGAACTCCACAAATAATAAAGATTACTTCAAGAGATCCAAAAGCACCTCCTATAGAGTATGTTAAGGTTTCAGGAGGAATGTTTTTAGATATGACAATACACGATTTTGATATGGCTGCATTCTTAAGTGGAAGTAAAATCACAGAGGTATATACCCAAGGAGCTTGCATGGTTAATCCAGAGATTGGAGAGGCTGGAGATATTGATACAGCTATAATATCAGTAAAGTTTGAAAATGGATGTATTGGAGTAATAGATAATAGTAGAGAAGCAGCTTATGGATATGATCAAAGAGTAGAAGTATTTGGATCAAAAGGTTATGTAAAGGCTGAAAATGATACTGATACTACAGTTACTGTAGCAACAAGTGAAGGCATTTTGTCAGAAAAACCAAAATATTTCTTTTTAGAAAGATATATGGATTCATTTATAACAGAAATGCAACATTTTTTTGATTGTGTGGCAGAGAACAAGGAAGTACCTGTTACAGCAAAAGATGGCTTAAATTCTGTATTAGTAGGATTAGCAGCAACTAAGTCTTTAAAAGAAGGTAAACCAGTAAAAATAGAAGAATAGAAAAATTAAGAGTATTGTAGAGGTAAGAATATGTTAAATTCAAGAGTTAAATTAGGTATTGCTCCAATAGCATGGACAAATGATGATATGGTTGATTTAGGAAAAGAAAATACTTTTGAACAATGTATTAGTGAAATGGCTCTAGCTGGTTTTACTGGCTCAGAGGTTGGTAACAAATATCCAAGAGATGTAAATGTCTTAAAGTATCATTTAGGGCTTAGGGGAATAGAAATTGCAAGTGCTTGGTTCAGTTCATTTTTAACAACTAAGCCATATGAAGAAACAGAAAGAGCTTTTATAGAGCATATGAATTTTTTATATGAGATGGGAGCAAAAGTTATAGTGGTTTCTGAGCAAGGACATAGTATTCAAGGAGAAATGGAAACACCATTATTTAAGAGTAAGTATGCTTTTAATGAAGAAGAATGGGGACTTTTAGCTGACGGACTTAATAATTTAGGAAAGCTTGCCTTAGAGAAGGATATGAAAATAGTTTTCCATCATCATATGGGAACTGGAGTGCAAACAACAGAAGAGATAGATAAATTAATGGAATTAACTGATGAAAATTTAGTTTATCTATTATTTGATACTGGACATTTAGTATATTCTGGGGAAAATCCTGTAGATATATTAAAAAAATATTTTTCAAGAATAAAGCACATTCATTTAAAAGATATAAGACCAGATATAGTCAATGAGATAAAAGATAATAATCTGAGCTTTTTAAAAGGAGTTAGAAAAGGAACTTTTACAGTACCTGGGGATGGATGTATAGATTTTAAACCGATATTTGATATTTTGATAGAAAAGGAATACGAAGGTTGGCTTATTGTTGAAGCTGAGCAAGATCCAGCTATAGCAAATCCATTAGAATATGCTATTAAAGCAAGAAACTATATTAAGGATAAATTCAGTTTTTAAGAATTGATTTAGAATCATAGACGAATGTAAAAATTGTGAAATTTAGGAGGAGTACGATGACAGTAAATAAATTAAAATACTTTGTTAATGGAGAATATAAGGAATCAAAGACAGATAAATATTTCGATGTTTACAATCCTAGCACAGGTGAAGTGGAAGCTTTAGCTCCATGCTGCACAGCAGAAGAAGTTAATGAAGCTATTATAGCTGCTAAAAAAGCATATCCAGCATGGTCCAATACATCAGTTGTTAAGCGTTCACAAATATTGTATAAGGTAAGACAGCTAATTGAAGAGAACTTAGAAGAATTAGCACTTTTAGTAAGTACAGAACACGGAAAAGTTTTAGAAGAGGCAAGAGGCGATGTTTTAAAAGCTAAAGAGGGAACTGAACTTGCCTGTCAAATACCTACATTAATAATGGGAGAAGCATTAATGGATGCAGGTACAGATATAGATACTGTTATGTATCGAGAATCTATAGGAGTTTTTGCTGGAATTGTTCCATTTAATTTCCCAGCAATGATACCAATGGGGTGGATGGCACCAGTTTGCATAGCTTCAGGAAATACTATAGTACTAAAAGTAGCTAGCATGACACCAAGAACAGCACTAAGAATAGCAGAATTATATAAGGAGGCTGGACTTCCTGATGGAGTTTTAAATATAGTTACTTGCTCAAGAAATGAAGCAGAAATATTGCTTACACATGAAGATATTAAAGGTGTTACATTTGTAGGTTCAACTGCTGTGGGGAAACATATTTATAAAACAGCAGCAGCTAATGGTAAAAGGGTTCAAGCATTATGTGAAGCTAAAAATCATGCTTTAGTTTTATCTGATGCAGCTATAGAGAGAAGTGCAGCAGGAATTATAAATGCAGCATTTGGATGTGCAGGAGAAAGATGTATGGCATTGCCAGTAGTAGTTGTTGAGGAATCAATAGCCGATAAATTAGTTGATACTTTAGTGAAAATAGCTAAGAATTTAAAAGTTGGACCTGCGTATGATAAAGATAGTACTTTAGGACCTTTAGTTACTCAAAATCATAAAAATTCAGTTATCAAGTGGATAGGAAAAGGAATTGAAGAAGGTGCAAGTTTAGTTTTAGATGGCAGAAATATTGAGGTAGAAGGTTATGAAAATGGATTCTATCTTGGACCAACTATATTTGATAATGTTACAAAGGAAATGTCAATTGGAGACATTGAAATATTTGGACCAGTATTATGTGTTAAAAGGGTAAAGAATTTTGAAGAAGGACTTAAAGTAATGAATAATAGTCCATTTGCCAATGGGTCAGTAATATATACTCAAAATGGATATTATGCAAGAGAATTTGCTAAAAGGACTCATGGTGGAATGGTTGGAGTTAATATAGGAATACCAGTGCCAGTAGGATTTTTCCCATTCTCAGGACATAAAAATTCATTCTTTGGAGACTTGCATTGTTTAGGAAAAGATTCAGTTAGATTCTTTACAGAAAGTAAATGTATAACTACTAAATGGTTTGACGAAGAAGAAATGAAAAATACAGTAGTATCTACATGGGATGGAACTATTTAATATAAAATAAGCAGAAAATATTAATAGAATAGTTGATATCAAATAAAGAATAATCATGTATAACAAAAGGTGAATTTTATATGCATGATTCTTCTTTTAAATTATAGTTATACCATTATTAGTTTATACTATAGAGATTTTAGGAGGAATAATTATGATTAAATTATTTGATTGTCATAATATTATTGATGAAAGCTATAACAGAAGCCATATAATTCATAAATTTAAATTAAGCAAAGAATGTAATAGTATCAAAATAATATTTGAATATAATCCGAAATTTATTAAAAATGATATAAAAGCAAAGGAAATAATACAATCTACCATTGATAAACAAGTAGTTGGAATTGAAAAAGAAAAAGAGATTAATAACTGGCAAGCCTATAAAAAACTAAAAAATTTACTTACTCTTTCTATATATGACGCTATAGGATTTAGAGGGGCTGCTCATAGGCAAGATCAGCATCAAGAGCATATTATAAGAAAAAATGACGCTTCGCCAGGAATGATAGAGGGGATAATACCTAAAGGTGAATTCACAATTAAGGTTAGTGCACATGCAATGGTTACTGATGAATGTAATTATAATATTAAAGTATATGATATGGAGGAAGAAAATGAATAATTGGATAGCATATGAACTTCATACTCATACAAATCATAGTGATGGGAAGCATACTTTTCAGGAGTTAGCATCAAGTGCGAAAGATATAGGCTTAGGTGGATTTGCAATGACAGATCATAATACTATAGCTACATTTAAGTATATGCAAGATGAATCAAATAGACTAAATATAGATATACTTAAAGGATTAGAATGGACAACGTTTTGGGGTCATATACTATTGATTGGAATAAATGAGTTTTTAGAATGGACAGACGTTACATTAGATAATATAAATGAAAAACTTTTGGATATTAGAAGTAAAAGTGAACTGATAGGTGTAGCACATCCATTTAGATTAGGGGGAATAATTGCAACTGGATGTTACTTTGAATATGAAATTAACAATTGGGATATCTTTGATTATATAGAGGTATGGTCTGGAATTATGCCGGATTCAAAGTATATGAATAAGAGAGCTTTTGACTTTTGGACAGATTTATTAAATAGAGGGCATAGAATATCAGGTGTGTCAGGTAGGGATTGGCATAAATCTACGGAGAATGATAGATATATACCAGCAACTTATTTAAATATAAAAGAAGGTAATGCAATTAGTGCTATTAAAGAAGGTAGAATTACTGTTGGTTTTGGGTATATTGTAGATTTCAAAGTAATATATGAACATTGTGAATATGATATTGGAAGCGTTATTAAGAAGAATATAAAAGAGGTGGCACAAATTAGTGCTAATATTTTTAAAACTAGTCTAAATGATAATGGTAATATTGATAAGCAGAAATTAAAACTAACTATAAACAGTAATTTAGGGATATTATTTAATAATATAAATATTGAAGAATCTACTATTATTAGTATTAAAGATATAAACAAACTAAGTTGGTTAAGAGCCGAATTATACGAAGATAAAAGAATGATTTCTTTTACTAATCCAATTTACTTTGATTAACTAAAAAAAATATTTTTGTGAAATTGAAAAAGATTCCATACTTTTGACTCATAGAGGATGAAGTATGGATTTTATTATATAGTGATTTAATAGACTTAAAAACACTAAAACTTTAAGATAATAACAATAAATTTATTACAAAATTATAAAATTATAACAAAATGTAGTATTATTAAATAGTAATAGTAAAATTAATAGGACAAAACTCTTATTAATACTCTTAGTTTATATAAAATAAGGAAATTTTAAGGTTTTGTTAAGGTAAATTTCTATTATTTGGTCTAGAATTATAAATATATAAAAATTGCATTTTAGGGGGTAAAATAATGAAGTCATTTTTTAAGAAGAGCATAATAATGACTATAATAGCTTTAACTTTTTTGACATTACCTATTGGTAATTTTATTGCTAAGGCAGAAACTAGTGAAAATGAAGCTTATGAAGTGAAGATTAGTTCAGGTATAGAGGGAAAATTTAGAGCATTAAAGTATATACCAGTTACTGTTGAGTTCACTAGTTTCGAAAAGGATTTTAATGGAGAAGTAGAGATAAGAGCATCTGGTAGTTATACAACCACTTATGATGCTTACAGTAAGGAAGTTTCTGTAGCACAAGGTGAAACTGGAAAGGTAACTATACCTATTAAGATGTTAGATGGATCTAATAAAATTTCAGTTAATCTTATTGAAAATGGAAAGGTTTTATATGAAAAGAAAAGTTTAATTTCAAATGGCAGAGTAACTGAATCAAATTTATTTATGGGTATATTAACAGATGATCCTACTGCTTTAAGTTATACTGGAAGCGTAATGTTTAATACAACTAAAGGATTTAAAGGTGTAATTGAAAAAGTTCAATTAGATGAAAAGATTATAGGAGAAAATAGCTTAAATATAGACGGTTTAGATGTAATTCTTATCAATAATTATAATATGTCAAATTTAAAGGATGAACAGTATGAGGCTTTAAATTCTTGGTTAAATAAGGGCGGAACTTTAATAATAGGTGCTGGAGCTAACGATGGAAAAACTATTAATAATATAGATAGTGATTTTTTAAATGTAAAGTCAAAGGGGACTAATGAAAAAAAATTAAAGATAGTTGATGAAAATTTAAATCTTATTTTTTCAGATTTAGAAATTAAAGATGGGAAAGTTAAAAGTGGAGATGGTGATAATCCATTAGTTTACTCTTTTAATAGAGGTAAGGGAGAAATTTTAGTATCTACTTTTGATTTAGGCTTAGAACCATTTATATCATCAAAGGACGCTAAGAATTTTATTACTTCTTTATTGACTGATGCAGCTAACAAGGTTTTTGAAGACAATATGAAGGGTGGATATAACCAAGGTTATTATAGAATAGGAGAATTAACAAGAACTATTCCTATTAATGATATAGTAGGAGTTAAATCTTTAATTATAGTTATTGCGATATATGCAGGTATAGTCGGAATAGTACTTTATATAGTTTTAAAGAAATTAAATAAGATAGATTTAACTTGGATTGCAATACCTTTAGTATCAATATTATTTACAGTAATAATATATTTTATGGGATCTTCAACAAGAGTAAATGATATCGTACTAAACCAAAGTAATATAATTTCAGTAGATAAAGATGGGAAAGGAACTACTAAGGGATATCTAGGAATAGGAACAAAATATAAATCTGATGTGATTATAGAAAAACCAGAAGATTTAACTATGAACTATTTTACAACAGATAATTATTACTATGGAAATCAAGATCAAGAAATTTCTGATGTCTTAAGAGTTAAAACTACTTATAGCGGTAATAATTCTTATTTCACATTTAATAATAGTGATGCCTTAGATATGAAAACTTTTGAGGTAATTGGTAAAGAGCAGGTTATTAATAATATAGAATCGAATTTTAATTTATCTGAAGGTAATTTAAATGGAAAAGTTAAGAATAATTTAGGATATAACATTAGTAGATTACTATTAGTAGCAGGAAGAAATGTATGGGACATGGGAGCGATTAGTAAGGATGAGGAAAAAGAAATTACTAGTTTAAAGGTATCAGGATCAGGGGGATTACAGGCTTATTCAGATATTCTAACCCAGAAGTATTATGAAGCAAGATCCAATAATAAAGAAAATATAAAATCTGAAGAGTATAAAAATATATTTAGAGAATCAGGTATAATTTCAGTTGCGTCTAATGAAATTGTTATTAATAAGAATATTAAATTAGTTGCAGTAACGGAGCTTCCTATAGATTATGGAGTAAATTTTGGGAAGAAATCAGTTTCTAAGTTTGATACAACTGTAATAATTCAAGATGCAGAGCTAGAGTTTAAAGATAAGAATGGAGATTATAACTTCCCAGATGGATACTTTGAAGGCGAGGTTGAATCATCTTCAACTAATGTTCATATAGATGATTACAATGGATATCTATATGGTCAAGGAGAAGTAGTATTTAAGTTTGAAATAGATAGTAATATAGAAGTTATAGATTTAATAATTAAAAAAGGTGTAGATAGATATGGTTATAGTGCTGATGATACCTCAGAAAAATATATTTATAACTATACAACAGATACTTATGATAAATTCACAATGTCTCAGGGTAAAGAAAAAATAACTGATTTAAGTAATTATTTAAACAATAATACTATTAAAGTTAAATATATTGTAGATGATATGAAAGGTCAATCAATGATACCAATGATTACTGTAAAGGGGAGGGAAAGATAATGCTACAAATAAGAAATCTTGAAAAATCTTATGGGAATTTCAAGGCATTAAGAGGTTTGAACTTAGAAATCGAAAAAGGAGAAATTTTTGGATTTATAGGACCAAACGGTGCAGGAAAAAGTACTACAATGAAGATAGTATCTGGTCTTCTTTCCCCAGATAGTGGTGAGGTATATGTAGATGGTATAGATGCTATAAAAAATAATAGAGCATTAAAAGATAAAATAGGATATATGCCAGATTTCTTTGGAGTTTACGATAATCTAAAGGCTATAGAGTATTTAGAGTTTTATGCTTCAATATATGGAATAGTTGGAGAAGAAGCAAGGAAATTATCTATGGACCTATTAGAGCTTGTAAATTTACAAGATAAATGGGATGCAAATGTAGATGGCTTATCTAGAGGAATGAAGCAAAGACTATGTTTAGCTAGATGTTTAGTTCATAATCCTGAACTGCTAATCTTAGACGAACCAGCTTCAGGGATGGACCCAAGAGCTAGATTTGAAATGAAGGGAATATTGAAGAATCTAAAGGAAATGGGAAAGACTATAATAGTTTCCTCTCATATATTATCTGAACTTGGAGAAATATGTACTAGAATAGGTATTATAAAAAATGGCTCTATAGTTTGTGAAGGAACTGTAGAAGAAGTTATGTTGAGGGCATCAGGGACTGCCCCTATAAATATAACTGTTATGGATAAGGTTCAAGAAGCGATTGGAGTTTTAAAAGAACAGCCAGAAGTAAAAGAAATATCTGTTGATAGCAATAAAATAACTATTAACTTAGCAGGTGGAGATAAAGAGGCAAGAGATATTTTAAAGGATTTAGTATTAAAAGATATTCCTGTTATAAACTTTAGTAAGTCTGCTGGCAACTTGGAAGAAGTATTTATTCAAATAACAGAGGAAAGTAATTAAAAGGGGGGATAGAAAGATGAAATTAAATCCAGTATTAAGAAATGAAAGTAAATTATCTGTAAGAACTCCTAGATTTTCATTTATGATAATAATATATATAGCGGTGTTAGCAGTTGGAACTTTACTATTTTACAATAGCTATAGTAGTGAGGTTTATTACTCAGGAATAAATCCACAGAGTGCAGTTACTCTTTATATTGCGATGGCAGTAATTCAAGCTATATTGCTGATGTTTATAGTACCATCTTTAACAGCAACATCTATTTGTTCAGAAAGAGAAAAACAAACTTTAGATATATTACTCTCAACAAGATTAAGTCCACTTCAAATAATATTTGGTAAGCTTTCTGCCTCATCATTGAAAGTAATTATGTTAGTAGTATGTACAATACCTTTATATGCGATTTGCGGATTAATTGGTGGAGTAAAAATAAGTAATATACTACTTTTAACAGGATCATTTATTATAAATACAATATTTGTTGGAGCTATTGGAGTATTTATTTCCGCTTATTCTAAGACATCTAAGGCAGCAACAGCATTAACGTATGCTTTAGTTTTATTTATATTTGTCGGAACAATAGTAATAGCATATATTATATTGATGCTTAACATGTATAAAGGTAGTTATAGTGGTACGACGCCAGAAATGCCTATTATAGCGTACTTAAGCCCTGCTATAGGATTCTTTACAATGTTATCTAACCAAGTTGGATTTGGAGGAAATTCTTTTTATATAATAGGACAAATGGGTATATATAAACATGCAGATTACGTTAGTATTGGAATTCAATTAGTATTAAGTTGTGTTTTCATATATTTTGCATCAAGAAGATTGAATCCATTAAAAGGAAAAATAAGATTTAATAAAACAAGAAAAGTGAGGACCAAGAAAAAAGTAAAGGAGTAGAGCTATGAATTCTTTAAATAATGAAATATTAACCTTTATTAAAAAGGCATCAAAAAGAATTAAAGCTAACTTTGTAATTAATTTAAGCATAGTAGGTTTGAAATACCTATTATGCTTAATATTATTCTTACTCTTAATATCTTTATTTATAACGATTCCTTATATAGAAGAGGTTTCATTAATACTTTTATTAATAGGATTAATATCTATAATAATTTTGGGATTTATTAAAGCTCCTGATAATAAAAAGGTAGCTTTAATAGTAGATTCAAAGGGGCTAAAAGAGAGAGTTACAACTTCATTAGAATTTATAAATGAAGAGGATAGTATATCTATAGCTCAAAAAAATGATACCTTAAAGTTTATTAGAGGCTTCAATATTAAAGAAAATCTCAAGATTTCTGTTGAGAAAAAACAAATTCTTTTAGTAATAGCTTTAATAGGACTATGTTTCTTAACTTCTTTTATAGATACAACAGCAAAAAAGGAAGCAAATAATATCAGAGAGTTTGATAGATATCAACAAGAGTATATTAAAAAAGTTGAAGAAGAAAAGAAAAAAATAGAGAAGTTAGAAGATTTATCTGAAGAAGAAAAGGAAGCAATAAAAAAGATATTGGAAGATGCAAAGAAGGAATTAAAAGAAAGTGAAAAGAAGCTTGATGTTAATAAAACTTTAGAAAGAATGGAAAAAAAATTAGAGGATCAGAAAGATAAATCTAAAAATGAAAAAAGTAAAGAAGCAATAGAAAATATGCAAAAGAACTTATTAGATAAGTTCAATAAGGAGAAGGAAGAGGGAGCTAAGAAGGATTTAAATAAACTTGTTAATGATCTTATGAAAAAGAAAGAAAGTAAGGATTTAGCAGAAGCTATTTTATCAAAAGACAAGGAGGCCTTAGAGAAGGCTTTAGGAGATTTAAAAAAATCCTTAGGAAATATGAGTTCTAGTGAATTAAATAACTTATCAAAAGCACTTGCAAGTGCTTCAGAAGGTGTAAATGATGAAAACTTAAAAGAAGCTTTAGAGAATGCCTCTAATTCTGTTTTAGATGGAAATATAGATGCTGAAGCTCTAAAAGAAGCTATTGAAAACTCTCAAAATAATAGTGAAGGTAATAAAAGTGATAGTGATGGAGAAGGTTCTGGAGAAGGAGAAGAATCAGGAGAAGGTTCTGGTGAAGGTTCTGGAGAAGGAGAAGGCCAGGGGAGTGGTAAAGGAAATGGCCAAGGAAATGGTCAAGGTGGTTCTGGGCAAGGTGGAACAGGCTGGAATATGGGAAGCGATGAAGGAAAAGAAAATGATATAGATAATAAAGAGGGAGAGCAAGTATATATTCCAGGAAGAGATGTTGGGAATGATGATAACTTAACTGGAAATAAAAATGAAAATGGTGACTCTCAAAGTATAGATTCTGAAAATGGATTTAATTTAGATGGAAGTAAAATTGATTATGAAAAGGTAATTGGAGACTACACAAATAGTGCATTAGAAGGTGCTAATAATAGTAATTTACCTGAAAGTCTAAAGGATCTTATAAAGGATTATTTTGAAGGGTTAAACTAAGGGGTGAAGAATATGGAAGTTAATGAAAAAGAGATGATAGAAGTATCAGAGAAAATAAGAATATGTGAGGAAGAAATATCAAAGGGAATAATAGGTCAAAAAGATATAATTAGAAATGTTTTAATAGCTATATTTGCTGATGGGAACGTACTTTTAGAGGGTATGCCTGGAATGGGGAAAACTCAATTAGTTAAAACAATCGGAAAGGTATTAAATCTTAAATTTTCAAGAATTCAATTTACTCCAGATTTAATGCCAGCAGACGTTGTTGGTACAAATATAGTTGTTAAAGAAGGAGATAATACATTATTTAAATTTGAAAAAGGACCTGTATTTACAAATCTTTTATTAGCAGATGAAATAAATAGAGCAACACCAAAAACACAATCTGCTTTACTTGAAGCAATGGGGGAAAAAACAGTTACTGTTGGTAAAAAGACTTATGAGATGTCAAAACCTTTTATGGTTTTAGCCACTCAAAATCCTATTGAGCAAGAAGGAACTTATCCATTACCAGAAGCACAATTAGATAGATTCTTATTTAAATTAAATGTAGATTTTCCTAATTTGCAAGAATTGAAATCAATAATGGATTTAACATTAACTAATGATAAATCTGAAATAAATCCAGTTCTTGAAGGCGAGGAAATATTAGAAATAAGAGAGTTAATAAGAGAAGTTAAGATAGCGGACTCTGTAATGGAATATGCATTAAAGTTAATACTAGCTACTCATCCAGAAATAGAAGAGGGAGCAGAGATAGTTAAGAAATATGTAGAGGCAGGGGCAAGCCCAAGAGCAGCACAAGGTATAATTAGTGGAGCAAAGGTAAGAGCGGTTATGGAAGGAAGATTAAATGTTTCCTTTGAAGATATTAAGGTATTAGCTTATCCAGTTCTACGACATAGAATAATATTAAATTTTGATGCAATAACTGAAGGACTAACAGTAGAAAGTATTATAGGAACTTTATTAGAAGATTTAAAGGTTGTGTAGGGAATGGGTGAAAGATTATTTAATGAAGACTTTTTTAAAAAGCTAAATAAGATTAATATGCATATTAATTTTAAGCTTTCATCAGGCACTCAAGGAGGCAGGAAATCCAAAGCAAAAGGGGTTTCAGTTGAATTCTCAGATTATAGAGAGTACGCACATGGAGATGATTTTAGGCGTATAGATTGGAATGCTTATGGAAGATTTGATAAGTTTTTTGTTAAGGTTTTTATGGAAGAAAGAGAAGGGGTATTTAACTTTTTTATAGATAAATCTAAGTCTATGGATTATGGAGTAGTAAATAAAAAAGATACTGCATTAAAAGTGATAGCAGCCCTAAGTTATATTGCTTTGAATAATTTAGATAGGGTAAATATTTCTACTATGGATAGTGGAAATATAGAAAGTATTAAATCTGCAGCTGGAAATAAAGCCTTTCAAAGAATTCTTAGAGAGCTTGAAAAGCTAGAGTTTAAAGGAAGTACAGATTTAACTAAAAGTATAAAAAAGAGACCATTATCTCCAAGGGGAGTCTCAGTAGTAGTTTCTGATTTTTTAAATAATGAAGGATTAAGGGATTTAGAAGAAGCATTAAAATATCTAGCATTTAAAAAGCAAGATATAATTTTAGTTCAAGTTCTTGCTGATGAAGAGATAAATCCAGATTTTAATAATGAAATTACATTTATAGATTCTGAAACTAATGAAAATGTTAAGATGAGTTTAACTCCAAATATAATTAAAGAATATAAAGCTACTTTAAAAGTATATAAAAAGTCTTTAGAAGATTTAGTTAGAAAATATGGAGGGAAATTTATAAGTGTAAGCTCATCTATGGAAATAGAAGAAATTATTTTAGGTGAGTTTAGTAAAAAAAGAGTATTGTACTAGGAGGAAAATGATATGGGATTTACAAATTTATGGCCTTTGTTTTTACTTATAACTATTCCTCTTTTAGTACTACTTTATATATTAAAAAGGAAGTATAGAGAGGAAGTAATTTCTTCAACTCTTTTATGGAGTGAAGTTTATAAGAATACAAGAGCCAATACACCTTGGGAAAAGCTTAGAAAAAATATAATGTTATTATTACAAATAATCATATTACTTTTATTAATATTTAGTTTAATGAGACCATTTTTAAATTTTGGTGGAAAGACTTATAAGAATATAATTCTAGTACTAGATAATACTGCAAGCATGAGTGCTGAGTATGGAGAAGGAAGTAGGTTAGAGGAAGCTAAAAGATTAGCAAAGGAATTTTTATCTTCTACTAAGGATGATACAAATACTTATATTATGTCCTTTGATGGAAATAATAACTTGCTTCAAAATGGAGATTTTAATAAAGAAGTTTCTAATGAGATTATCTCGTCAATTTCTCAAAGTTATAATTCTGGAGATATAAATGAAACCTTATCTTTTGTGAAAGCAATAGGAGAAGGAATAGAGGAAGAATACGAAGTAATTGCAATTACAGATAAAGACTTTTCATTAGGGGATGTTAATGGAAAAGTAGTATCACTAGCCAATTCAGGAGTAAATGCCTCTATAGATAATATATCTCATAAGTTCTTAGAAGATAAGGTAAGAGTAATTGCAACTATTACAAATAGAGGCGCTGGTGAATACTCTGGAGACTTTTCTCTTTATGATGGAGAGGAGCTTATATCAGTAGAAGCTTTAGAGCTTAATGAAGGAGAAAATAAAACACTAACATTTGATTTGCCATCAGTTAAGTCTGAAGTACTAAGAGGTGAACTTTCCAGAAAAGATATGATTTCAGAAGATAATATTTATAATCATGTAATTGGAAAGAAAAAAGTAAATAAGGTCCTTATTGTAACAGAACAAAACTTATTTTTAGAAAGAGCATTTAGTAGCATTCAAAATACTGAAGTTTATAAGACTAATAGTGCAGCCAATTTATCTAGTGCTGATAGCTATGATTTATATGTGTTTGATGGTGTTACACCAGATATTATGCCATCTAAGGGAAGTATATTATTTATTAATCCTTCAACGAATGAATTCTTTAATGTAATTAGTGGAGGAGAAGGGGGAGAAGCTAAAGCTGTTATTGGGGAAGTCTCAAAATATTTAGAGGATACAACTTTTACAGCTGCTAAGTATAACTCCATTGAAATACCTTACTATGGAAGAGGATTCTTAAATATCGATGAAGACTTTATAGGCTTTAAGGGAGAAGTTGATGGAAGAAAAATAGCAGCATTATCCTTTGACCTTCATAATAGTGATTTTCCACTTAAAAAGGAATTTCCAATTTTAATGTATGAGCTTGGAGAAAATCTAATTTCAACTGGAATGGTTTATAAAAATAATTTTAAAGCTGGTGAAAGTATTATTGCTAAAGGCTTATCATTAGATTCAAGTATTACATTAACTTATCCAAATGGAGATGTCTTAGAACTTTCTTTTGGAGATGAAATAAAAGAAGATAGTGAACTTGGAATATATAAACTTGAATCTCAAGAAGAAAAAGAGTTGTTTTCAGTAAATTTCCCTTCAGAAAAAGAAGGTGATACAAGTATTAGTAACATAAGTGAAAGTGAAAATATAGCTAGTGTAAAATCAGATTTAAAGAGAGGTTTTAATATATCTCCTTTACTTATAATTTTAGCTATGTCAGTAGTAGCCTTTGAGTGGATAATGTATAAGAAAGGAAATTAGGAGGTAAAGAATATGAAGATAGAACTAGGAAATTTATACTTTTTAATATTTATCCCAATAGTCTTTGCCTTTATGTACTATAGTTATAAAAAATATAGACCTTGGAATAAAAATGAAATAGCAGTATTTATAAGTAGGACTATAATATTTACTTTATTAATATTAGCTTTAGGAAATATAACTTTGAATTTGAAAGGAAGAAATATTTCAACAGTATTTTTACTAGATGTTTCTGAAAGTGCTTCTGATTTTGAATCTAATGGAAAAGATTTTATATCTACAGCATTAGAAAAAATTCCAAGAGGAAATAAAGCTGGAGTAGTCTTGTTTGGAGATAATTCAAAGGTAGATAAGGTATTAAATAGAAAAAAAGAATATAAATCTATTAATGAAAGTCCTATAGTTACAGCTACTAATATTCAAGAAGCAATAGAGAGTGCTTTAAGTTTATTTGAAAGAGGCGGATCAAAAAGAATAGTATTAATTACTGATGGTGAAGAAAATCAAGGTGATATATTAAAGACTATTCCACTCATAAATGAGCAAAAAATAGATTTAAAAGTATATAAGATAACTGGTGAAAAAGGAAATGAAGTTTATGTAGATAGTGTAAAGGTACCTGATAATATATCTGTAGGAGAAGAATTTTCAGTTTCTATAGATATTAAATCTAATTATGCTACAAAAGCTAAATTATCATTATTTTCTGGTAGAACTAAAGTAGGTGAGCAAGAAGTTCAAATACAAAAGGGGAAAAATTCATTTGTATTTAAAGACAAGCAAGATTCAGGAGGCTTTAAAGGATATAGAGTATTAATAGAAGCTGCTGAAGATACAAATAAAGCTAATAATGAATATAGTACTTTTACTAATGTAATAGATAGACCTACTATATTGCTTGTTAATGGAATAAATGCAGATTCTACAGCACTAGAAGAAATATTAGTTAATTCTGGTGCAAATATAAAGAAAATATCTCCAGGAGCTTCTCCAAGCACTTTAAATGAAATGCTTGAATATAAAACAATAGTTTTTAATGATGTTCATAGAGATGATTTAACAAGTGGATTTATGGATAACATTGAAAGCTATGTAAAAGATTATGGTGGAGGTTTAATTACTTTTGGTGGTGAAGATTCTTATGCTCTTGGAGGATATAAGGATACATCACTAGAAAAAGTCTTACCAGTTTATATGGATAAGAGAGGTAAAAATGAAGTTCCAGCAATAAGTATAAATTTAATTATAGATAAGTCTGGAAGTATGAGTGCAGAAGGCGGTGGAGTAAGTAAATTAACTTTAGCTAAAGAGGCTGCCATGAAGGCTTTAGAAAATTTAAGAGAAGTTGATGAAATATCAGTTATAGCCTTTGATGATACTTATGATGTAGTTGTACCACTTCAAAAAGTTGGTGATAAGGAAGCAATAAAGGAATTAATTTCAGGAATTCAAATAAGAGGGGGAACCTCTATCTATCCTGCTCTAGAACAAGGGTATAATATGCAGCTTGAAAGTAATGCTAAGATAAAACACACTATATTATTAACAGATGGTCAAGATGGATATGGTTTTGATAATTATGCAAGTTTAATTCAAGGCTTTAATGATAATAATATAACTCTTTCAACAGTAGCTGTAGGAGAAGGTGCAAATGCAGATCTTTTAGGAAGTTTAGCATCTATTGGAAGAGGAAGAAGTTATTATACTGATATATATACTGATATACCTAGAATATTTGCAAAGGAAGTTTTATTATCAGCAGGAACTTATATTATAAATGAAGAGTTCACTCCTAAGATATTAAGTAATCATGAAATATTGGCAGGAGTTAATACATCTGGTGGAATTCCTAGTCTTCTTGGATATATAGGGACTTCTATTAAAGAAAATGCAGTTGAAATTTTAAGTTCTAGCCATGATGAACCAATATTAGCAGCTATGCAATATGGAATAGGTAGAACTGTAAGCTTTACTTCAGATATTAATGGAGAGTGGAGTAGAAATTATTTAACTTGGGAATATGGACCACAGCTTATAAAAAATATGGTTTATTTCACTATTCCAAAGTATGGAGAAGAAGGATATTTAAATATTACTCAAGAAGGTAATGAGGCAAAGATAGAATTTTATAATGATAATGTTTCTAAAGATGCAAAGGTAAAAGGAATATTTAATGGAGAAAATGGAGAAGAGGGAGAGTTTGAATTAACACAAGTTGAACCAGGAAAATTCTCCGCAAATGTGCCTCTTAACTCACTAGGTTTCTATAATTTCAATATAAGAGAAGAGGAAAATGGTGAAATTACTAATAACTATAAGGGAGCTTTTGCACTTCAATATTCAGATGAATATAAATTCAATACTAATGCTGAAAAGTTAGATGTAGTAATAAAGGAAACTAAGGGAACCTTTATTAATAAGCCAGAAGAAGTTTTTGAAGGAAAGCTTCAAAGGGAATATAAGAAAATTAATTTAACAACTCCTCTTTTAGTAATAAGCATACTATTATTTATGCTTGATATAGCTTATAGAAGATTGAACTTAGATTTTATTAAAGGAATTAAGAAAAATAAGGAAAAACTGAAAAAGGAAAAGAAGGAAAAAGAAAATTCTAATATTATAAAGCAGGAAAAAGTAAATAAAGAAAAAGTAAATAAAGAAAAAGTTATTTTAGAAGAAAAGAATAATATAAAAGAGAATCTGCAAGAAGATATAAAGATAGAAAAAGAAAAGGTTAAGGAAGTCAAAAAAGCTAAGAAGAAAGAAGTTAAGAATGACAATAAAAAAGACTCCCTTGATACTAGTGCATTGCTTAAGAAGAAAAGTGATAGGAAAAAAATTTAGGAGCTGGTAAGACAGCTCCTAAATTTTTTAGGTAAGAAGTAAAGATTAAAGAATGAAAGAATGAAAAAATTATTCATTTTTTTATTCTTTGATATCTAAATTAGTTTTAAATTGACCTTTTTTATGAAATAATTTATATTTAGTTGGCGAAAAATATACTATTGAATTAAATAAATTAGTAGTATGTTTTTTCTTTTAATTCAGAATAGGAGGAGAACAATTGAAAAATAAAATAATATCTAATACATTAATATTCATTTTTATAGTAGGCTTTGTAAATATATTTAAGATAGTGTTTGGTGAGGGGAATACCTTAATGGGTGTTACAATCATTACAATGGCTTTAGTTTTGATGGAAAAGGACTTAACAATATCTCCAGTTAAGAATTTTATAAAGATATTATCTGTAAATATGTTTAGTTTATTAGCTTCAGTTTTAGCAGTTAAAAATATATTTTTAGGTATAGGACTAAATTTTATTGTTCTTTTTGTTATAGGATATTTATTTTCTTATGATTTAAAGAAATCACTTGTAGTTCCTTTTGGATTACAGTATTTTTTTATGTTGTTTTTTCCAGCACATGGATATGTTTTATATAATAGAGTTTTGTCATTGATATTTGGAACTTTTTTTATAATGGCAATTCAATTAATAGTAAATAGAGATAAAGTTTTTAAGAGTGGAATAAAAATAGTCAATAGTATTAGTGACACTATGCTTATTAAGATAAGAGCTATACAGAATAATGAAAGTTTTGAAAAAGAAAATATAAGAATAATAGAATCTATAAATTATTTAAAACGAATAATTTTTGATAAAAGAGTCGATGATTATTATTTAAGTAATGACGGCATTATATTTACAGATATTTTATGGTCTCTTGAAAGAATAAATTTATTACTTGATGAAATAAATATTTTAGATAATAAAGGTGCTTACTATGAGTTATTGGAGGATGTATATGATGAAGTTATAGTAATTAAAAATAGAGATTTTAATTCTAGTAATATACAGATACTTAAAAATCATGTTTATAATGAAAAAGTTGAAAAAACATATATAGATGAATTTATTGGATTAATTAATAATTTAATTAGAGAAGTTAAAGAAATAAATAAATTAACTCAAAAAGAAAGAGATAATATAAAAGTGAATTATGAAATTCCTAATCATTTTCATAACATAAAAGTACGTAAAAGAAATTTTAATATTGATTCCGCTAAGGTTAGATATGCTGTAAGGTTAGGAATAGTGGGGACATTTACTGTATTTATTGCTAAGCTATTAAATTTATCAGAAGGAAGATGGATGTGCTTTACAATATTTTCATTAATACAACCTTATTCAGAGTTTTCTAAATCAAGGGCAAAGGATAGAATAATTGCAACTATAATTGGTGGTATTATTGTAATATTAGCTTTCACTATTTTACGAAATAATGCTGCAAGAGCAATTATAATTTTAATGGCAGGATATTTAGATCCATTTACGAGGAATTATAGAGAAAAAATGATAGCTGTAACTGTATCAGCAGTAGCTTCAGCCTCATTAGAGGGAGGTACAATAGACATGGTTTTAACGAGAATTATATTTGTAATAATAGGGGCTGCATTAACATTACTTGCAAATAAATATATACTTCCATATAAGATAAAAGATATGAAAAAATATTTATATGATACATATGAAGCATTAATAAAGCAGATGAAGGAAGATATAGATGAGAAGCATAATGATTATAGTATAAGAAATTTATATTTAATAACAGGATTTATAGAAGACAAAATGAAGTTATCTGTAGATTCAAGTAATAATGATGAAATCAATAAATATCTAGCCGAAAAAAGATTTATAGTAAATAGTATATATAGGGACTTTCTTATATACGAAAATTTATAAAATATACGGAATATTTTTCATAATTCCGAATGAAGAGAGAAATTATTACCTTTAGTTTTGAGAGATAAAAATATAATGCTAGTGTGACTTGGAGTTTATGAGGTCGCAACTAGTATTATATTTTTATCTATATGTGTAGCAAAATAACCTAAAGATAAATACATATATAGTAATAGTAATATAATAGGAGAGTAACCATATGCAAATGATGGATATGCTTTTTAGAAGCCTAATGGGAGGCATGGGAGGCGGAATGCCAAACATGGGAGGCGGAGGTAATCCCTCTGGAGGATTAGGTGGAAGTCCACTAATAAATATGCTAATGGGGTCAATGATGGGAGGCATGGGAGGTCAAAGACCAGGCCAAGGCCCACAAGGGCAAATGAATAATAATCCTTTAGCAATGCTGATGAATGGAATGCAGGGAATGAATGGCATGGGGAATGGTATGCCTCAAGGAAATAATATGAACCAAGGCAATGGTATGAACCAATTGTTAGGCATGTTAATGGGAGGTAATGGTATGAATATGCCTAATCAAAACAATAATATGAATAACATGAACAATATGAATAATCCTTTGGCAAGTATAATGAATAGCTTAAATCCTCAACAACAAAATCAGCAAAGGAATCAAAACTCTAATAGAAATAATAGCGTAGACATGAATCAATTAATGAGTATGCTAATGAGTGGAAATCAAGGTGCTCAGAATAATATGAATTCTGGTAATAATGGAAATAGTACAGGAAATGCTCAAGCTGATCCTTTATCAATGTTGTTTGGTGCAATGAACGGTGGAAACAATAATCCAAATAATATGAATTCTAACTCAGACAGAAATAGAGATTCTTCTAGACACCATAGAAGGAGAAGATAAATAATTCATAATGCGTAATGCATAATGCATAATTAAGGAAAAAACTCCTAGGGGAGTTTTGGTGATTTATAGCAAGGTGTATTAAGAATTAATAATGAAAGATTAAAATGCAAAATGTATGATTTGTGAGAAATTACATTAAAGATTGTTAGTTATAACTTAGGCTGTCCTTTGGGCAGCCTAAGTTTACTTAACATAATATCAGATATTATGTTAAAAATATTAAAATTAAGTCTTTATTATTTGTAACAAAAATGTTATTCTATATTATCGAAAAATAAATATAGGAGAAATAAATAGATGAAAAATGAATTAACTAAGGATATGACAACTGGTAGTCCAGTTAAATTAATTTTATTATTTTCAATCCCATTACTTATAGGTAATATTTTTCAACAGTTTTATAGTATGGTGGATACTATAATAGTAGGAAGATTTGTTGGAGTAGATGCATTAGCAGCAGTTGGTTCAACTGGTTCTATGTCATTTTTAATTAACGGTTTCGTTGTTGGGCTTACCAGTGGATTTGCCGTATTGATATCCCAAAAGTTTGGTGCTAAAGATGAAAATGGAGTTAAAAAGGCTACAGCTAGTACTATAGTTTTATCTCTAATAGCAACTATTATAGTTACTATTGTAAGTATGCTTTTTGCAAGACCATTACTTAACTTAATGAATACTCCAGAAAATATAATGAATGATGCTTATAGCTATATTATCATTATTTATGGAGGAACAATTGCAACAGTTGCATATAATATGTTTGCAAGTATATTAAGAGCATTAGGTGATAGTAAAACACCATTATACTTCTTAATAATAGCTTCAATTTTAAACATAGTTTTAGATATAGTATTTATAGTAAACTTTAATATGGGAGTTTCAGGAGCAGCTTATGCTACAGTTATTTCTCAAGGTGTATCAAGTATTTTGTGTTTAATATATACATATAAAAAATATAAAATATTAAGACTTAAAAAGGTAGATTTTAAAGTTAAAAGAAGAATGTACATAAAACATTTAAAAATAGGAATTCCAATGGCATTACAGTTTTCAATAACTGCTCTTGGAATAATGATAGTACAAGGAGCTTTAAATGTATTTGGGTCTACAGTCATTGCTGCATATACAGCAGCTTCTAAGGTGTTACAAATAGTAATGCAACCAGCTATTACCTTTGGAGTTACAATGGCAACATATTGTGGACAAAACCTAGGAGCTAAAAATTACGTAAGAATAAAAGAAGGCGTAAAGAAATGTATTCAAATATCTATAGTCACTAGTATTCTTGCAGGACTTATATTAGTATTTGGTGGAAAGTACTTTGTAGGATTATTTATAGAGAATCCAGATGCGAGTATCTTAGCTTATGCACAGGAATGTTTAAATTATTCAGCAATATTCTTTATTCCATTAGGATTAATATTTATATATAGAAATGCTCTTCAAGGCATGGGGGAGTCCTTTGTTCCTATGATGGCAGGAGCATATGAGCTAATAGCAAGAGCAGTTGTTGCATTTACATTACCTAGATTTATTGATTATACGGGTATATGTTTAGCTGATCCAGTTGCATGGCTAGCAGCAGCAATTCCATTAGGACTTTATTACTTTAAGAAAATGAAATCCATTGAAAATAGGAGATAATTTTAGATTTTTTAAGGTTGTAGTGCAAACTACAACCTTTTTTGATATACTTGACTAGCTTCGAATATTTTTAGAATTATAAATATTGTAAAAAAATATATAAGACCTACTATTTGTAAATTAATAAAATATTTATATCCATTCCCTAACCCCTCTAATATAGTACCTTGAGCAGCAAAATTATCAGTAAAGCTGACAAAAAAATAATTAGTTTTAAAATAGCTATTAAATATTCCAAAACCTATAGATAATATTTCCATATGCATAAAAACCTCTAATAACTCTTTTATTTTTAATTTATAATTATGAATTACAATAAAATACACAGGGAGTATTATTATTGCTATATGACTTAATGTGAATTTATAGTATTTAAAATAACTTGAAGATAAAGATAAATCCATTGCTATAAAACTACTTAACCCTCCAACAACACCACAAACTAATAAAAAATTAAATATTTTTTTATTCTTATTTAATGCCAAGATTATAGATAATATAGTGCAAATATAACATAGATGAAAAGGTAAGTTATTTATATCTATACCAAGTATTAACCAATTTCCTATATAATAAAAACTTATCGTGATTCCAGTAATAAATGAAAATGCTAATCTTATATTTTTTTCTAACTTT